>JAISKR010000097.1 GCA_031260845.1 Bacteroidales bacterium | reverse complement strand
CGTTTGTATGCTGTTTGCCGGAAAGTTTGTGGATTGGATGGGCACCAAAAAAGGATATTTGTGGGCCATCGGCGTATGGTCTTTCGGCGCTTGTTTACATGACGTTTGCGGAATATTTACCGAATCGTGGGTAGGACTTGGCTCGGCTGCCGAATTGGCTAAGGCTACCGGCGATACTGCCGTTGTTGTAGCCACTGTCAGTATGTATGCTTTCCTCGTTGCCCGTTCGGTATTGGCGCTGGGCGAAGCAGGCAATTTCCCTGCGGCTATCAAAGTAACTGCCGAATATAATCCGAAAAAGGACAGAGCCTTTTCAACTTCTATATTCAACGCGGGCGCATCGGTAGGAGCGCTCATTTCGCCACTCACTATTCCGCCTTTGGCAAAAGTGTATGGTTGGGAAATGGCTTTTATCATCATCGGAGCGCTCGGTTTTATTTGGATGGGATTATGGATTTTCCTGTATTCCGCCCCCGAAAAAAGCAAATTTGTCAACAAAGCCGAATTGGACTATATCGAACAGGACAAAAACGAGGAAACAGCCCAATCCGTCAATGCCACGAAAAAGAAAATCAGTTTCGCGAAAGCATTCTCTTACAAACAAACATGGGCTTTTGCCGTTGGTAAATTTATGACCGACGGTGTGTGGTGGTTCTTCCTTTTCTGGACGCCTCCATATCTGGAAGCCAATTTTGGGATACAAACCAGCGAAGGTTTAGGAATGGGGCTTATTTTCACACTTTATGCTATTACCACTGTGTTATCGATATACGGCGGAAAATTACCTACCATTTTCATCAACCGTTCGGGGCAAAATCCTTACGCTGCACGCATGAAAGCCATGTTGATATTTGCCTTTTTTCCGCTTTGCGTACTGTTGGCTCAGCCTTTGGGCGAATGGTTTACGCCTTCGCTCGGCAGGAATGCGGCGTGGCTGTCGGTTTTGATGATTAGCATGGGCTGCGCGGCGCATCAGGCTTGGTCGGCAAATATTTTCTCAACCGTGGGCGATATGTTCCCGAAAAGCGCCATCGCCACCATCACGGGTATAGGCGGAATGGCAGGCGGATTGGGTTCCATGTTTATGCAGAAATCCGCCGGAAGTTTGTTTACTTATGCCGCCGGAAGCACCTTGAAAGACGGTAATTTGATAGAAATGACCAAAGATTTATTGGCGGAAGGGTTCACCTACGTGCGCGAACCTTTGACATTCCTTGGTTTTGAAGGCAAACCTGCCGGATATTTCATCATTTTCATCGTTTGTGCGCTGGCTTACCTTATCGGGTGGACTATTATGAAAGCCTTGGTTCCCAAATACAAACTTATCACCGATTTATAATACGATGAACTACGTAATTGATGCTGTCATCTTGATTTGTTTGGTATGGGGATTTGTGAAAGGGTTTCGGAAAGGGCTTATCATGCAAACTTTTTCCATCATTGCCGTAGGATTGGGCATCTGGGGAGGGCTTACGCTTGCTTACGTAGTAGAGCCGTATTTGCCGCATGGGTGGAGCCGGTTAGCCTGCTCTTTCGTGTCATTCCTCATCGTTTTCATTTGCATGATGCTCATGATTATTGTTGCAGGAAAAATAATCAGCAAATTGCTTGACGCTATTGCGTTGGGGCTTATCAACCGTTTGTTGGGCGCTTGTTTCGGACTGTTGGTCAACGCACTCGTGCTGAGTACCATCATTGTCTTTGTCAACAAGTTCAACAAACAGTTGCATTTTTTACCCGACTCGGTGATACGCGAATCGTATTTATACATGCCCACAGGTAAAATAATACCTGCCATCTTTCCCGACAAATATTTTAAAGTCAATACATTGGAAAAAATCCTGTAATTTTAAATATCAATATGAATATATCCAAAAACAAAGTAGTATCGCTGTCTTACGAACTTCGCATTGACGGAACAGACGGTGAAATCATTGAAACCGTTGTAGCCGATAGACCGCTCACGTTTCTGTATGGCGGTGGAAACCTGTTGCCCGCCTTCGAGCGCAACATTGACCGGTTGAAAACCGGCGATGTGTTCTCTTTTCTGCTGAAATGCGATGAGGCTTACGGTCAGGCGCTTGACGAGGCGTTGGTAGAGATACCCATCTCTGCTTTCGTTGTGGACGGGGAAATAGACAACGACCTGCTTGTGGAAGGCAACGCCATTCCCATGACAGACTCGCAAGGCAACCACCTCAACGGCATTGTGGCTGAGGTGAAGGAAGAAACGGTATTGATGGATTTCAATCATCCCTTGGCGGGCGACGATTTATACTTTTCCGGTACGGTGGTGGACGTTCGCGAAGCGACCGCCGAAGAACTGGAATTTGGCGTGTCCGGTGGCAGTTGCTCTTCCGGTTCCTGCGACGACTGCCATTGCGGCTGTTCTTAACCGGAAAATGCCCCGATGAACCAGAATACAGACGAACGCTGGATGCGCGAAGCCCTGAGCGAAGCGAAAAAAGCGCTGGAAAAAGACGAAGTGCCGGTGGGTGCGGTCATTGTTGCCAATGACCGCATCATTGCGCGAGGGTACAATTTCACCGAAACGTTGACAGATGTAACCGCCCACGCCGAAATGCAGGCTATCACTTCGGCTGCCACCTTT
>JAISKR010000074.1 GCA_031260845.1 Bacteroidales bacterium | reverse complement strand
CCCAGACCTCTCCCCCAACCCCTCTCCACGGGAGAGGGGAGCAATGCAGTCGCCCCATGTCAGAGATGGTTTTTTATCCAAATATATTTTTATTTTTTTTGCAACGAACTGTGGATTTTGTAAAATTTCTTCGTTGGAATAACGGATTACCTCAAACCCGCTTTCTTCCAATATTTGTGTACGGATAGCATCATATTCTTTATGGTCTTCATTGTCGTGAATCCTTCCGTCTATTTCAATGGCAACCCCTTTGTCCAGAGAAATAAAATCAACAATGAACGTGTTTACAATATGTTGCCGCCTGATTTTGTGTCCGGTCTTTTTGGCTCTTAATTCCTGCCAAAGTGCATTTTCGGCTTCTGTCTGATGGGAACGCATTAGTTTTGCTGCTGTTTCCAGTTTGTTCCATCGTTTGCTGTCTGTCGTATGAAAGCGTACCCTATCCTCACATACGGGGCGTGCTCCCCTCTCCTGTGGAGAGGGGGCGGGGGAGAGGTTTTTTTGCGAGAGTCTGAACCATATCTCCGCGCCTTCCGAGCGTCCTATCCAGTTTTTCTGCGTTTCTTTCAGCGATTCAGTCCAATCAAGCGCGTTTAATCCGTCGAGCAGGCGTTGTGCGTAGGCTGACACCCGCAGACACCACTGCCGCATCAGTTTTTGCTCCACCGGATGCCCGCCGCGGACAGATACGCCTTCGCTCACCTCGTCGTTGGCTAAGACCGTGCCCAACGCGGGACACCAGTTCACCATTGTGTCGGCAAGGTAGGCAATGCGGTAATTCATCAGCGTTTCCTGTTGTTCCTTTTCTGTTTTGGCGTTCCATTCTTCGGCAGTAAACGACAAATCTTCCGAACAAGCCACGGTCAAGCCTGCCGTTCCATTTTTCTCAAACGCCGCAATCAACTCCAAAATGGGTCGTGCCGCTCCCCCTCCTTCGGAGGGGGTTGGGGGGAGGCTAAAATAGGAATGAAACATTTGCACAAACGCCCATTGTGTCCATTTGTAATATTCCGGCTCACAGGTGCGGATTTCGCGGCTCCAATCGAACGACAGCCCGATTTTGTCCAACTGTCCGCGGTAGCGACTAATGTTTTGCTCGGTGGTGACTGCCGGATGCTGTCCTGTCTGTATCGCATACTGCTCTGCCGGCAGTCCGTAAGCATCGTAACCCATCGGATGTAGCACGTTGAAACCCTGATGGCGTTTGAAACGGCTGTAAATGTCGCTGGCAATGTATCCCAACGGATGCCCCACGTGCAAACCCGCACCGGAAGGGTAAGGGAACATATCAAGCACGTAAAATTTCGGTTTGGCGGGGTCTTCCGTCACGCGGTAAGTCTTGTTTTCCACCCAATATTGCTGCCATTTGCGGTCAATCGCTTTAAAATTGTATTCCATCGTTCAAATTTTTTAAGGCGCAAAGATAGAAAATAATCAGCAATTTGGTATGAAAGGGATGGCTCAATTTCATCAAGAAAGATTTTGTATGAATGTATATGTTGAAAAGTTGTATCTTTGCGGGCGTTATCAAAGGTTAATATTTTTACGAAAACATGACAGATAAAAGCATTAAAGGCTATTGCCTGACGGGAACGAAACGTTTCCACCCGGGCGAAGCAGAAGCGGTAAAAGAAAATTCCGCAATTATTGAGATGACCATGCCTGAATTGAAAGAAGGCGAAATTTTGGCGGAAACGCTCTACACCGCACTTTGCGGGTCTGACGTAAGCGCAACGCTGAGTAAAGGAAATTTTGATTGGATTCAACGACCACGGGTGATTGGTCACGAAACCAGCGCCAAAGTATTGAAATTGGGACCCGGTTACAAAGGTACGTTGAAAGTCGGCGATTTGTTCGTTCCGGTGGCTCAGTTAGGTTGTCGCAAAGATGACTGTCCGGGTTGCCGCAGCGGCAAATGGAACCTCTGTCCCGACAAACAGATATTGGGCTACAACAACGACGGCGCTTTCGGACAGCAAATGGTTTTGGACGGCGCCCGCGCCATTCCGTTCATCGATGGCTTGAAACCCGAACATGGCGCCATTGTAGAGCCATTGTCCGTAGCGGTCAACGCGATTTACAGCAAATGCAATATCAAACCGGGCATGGACGTGCTCGTTACCGGTTGCGGCATCATGGGCTTGATGGCTGCCGAATTGGCTCGCGCTTCGGGCGCCAGAGTTGCCATCACCGGCGTAGAACAAGACCGTAACATTCGACTGAAAGCCGCTCGCGAACGGGGTATTACCACGATTGTCGTTTCGCCCGAAAATCCCCTGCTGAAACAGTTGGAAGAAGGCGTTAAAGATGCAGACGGGCGAATTTTCGGCTTCAAAGGTAAAGTGGATTTGGTGATGGAATGTTCCGGTGTGTCCCCGGTACTGGCAGAAGCCATTTATGCGGTGAAACCCGAACATGACATTTGCACCATCGCCACCTATCCCGATAAAGTATCGTTGGACTCGACATATATTACCCGCCAATCCTTGAATATCAAGGGCGTGATGGGTTCGCACAAAGAAAATTTCTTGATAGCGCAAAAATTGCTGGTAGAAGGCATTTTTCCCGCCGACCATTACATTAATCTGTACGATTTTGAGCATATCAATCCGGCTTTTGCCGATTCAATTCAGGCAAAAACGACGAAGGCGGTAGTAAAGATGAATTAAAAGTAAAAAATGTCAAAGATTTTAATAACAGGAGGGACGGGCTGTATCGGTTCTGTTACCATTTACAAGTTGCTGCAATATCCGACGGTGGAAAAGATTGTGGTTGCC
>JAISKR010000045.1 GCA_031260845.1 Bacteroidales bacterium | reverse complement strand
TACTTTTATATTAAAGCGAAAAATAATCGCCGTCTTCCAACAAGCGGTCGTATTTTCCTTTATTAAAACGGTAGTAGTAGGCACCTTTTCGGGACAATTGTTTGTCTTTTTCGTCCAGTTTTTCCAGAATATCCATATCAAAAAGTTTTTTTCGGAAATTCCGCTTATCCAACGGGCGTTGATAAATCGCTTCATAGAGCAATTGCAGTTGAGGCAAGGTGAATTTTTCGGGCAAGAGGTTGAAACCCACAGGGCGGGTAGCCGTTCGCCGCTTCATAAGTTTAAGCGTATCGTCCAAAAAACGGTTGTGGTCGAGAATTAATTGTCCAACATTGTTGATATCAACCCACTCGGCATTGTTTTCTTTTTCCAATTTTTCATCGAACAATTCCATATCAATCAGGGCGTAATAGACAATGGAAACCACCCGTTCCCCAATATCCCTGCCCACATCGCCATACGCACCAACCTGCTCCATATAAACGTTTTGGATGCCGGTGTAGTCGTAAACAACGCGGGAAACCGTGTCCTCAATATTTTCGTTTCTTCTGACGAATCCACCCATTAGGGAGCGTTCGCCTTTGAGCGGTTCAAATTTGCGCTTGATAATCAACACATTGATTGCATTTCCTTTAAAGCCAAGAATGATGCAATCGACGGAAACATATAATTTATCTTCCTGAAGATAGAATTTAGTCATAATGATTTCTTTTTTATTTAAAATGGGTGCAAAGGTATGATTTTTTTGTCAGAAAGACAAAAGCAGTAATCCGAATATCTTTTCGGGCACAAAATTCGAGTGTATATCTGCACTATTCCGTGGCATCTGATTGCGCTATCCTCTCTCCTGTTCGTATAATTTTATTTTTCTATTTTAAACCAATCAATATCTGCCCACGAGCGTCCGCTTTCGGGCAGTTTATTCATCACGAACAAGCCTGTTTTGGCTCCTATCCATTTCCCCGGTCTGACACCCAATTCTGACTGTTTGCCGTCAAACTAATCAGCAGACTTATGATTAATAGGCTTTTTCTCATAATGCTTTATTTACAAATTCTCGTAAATACTTTTCCCTTCCCGAATTTTCTTCAACCGCAGCAAAGCCTCAATATAATAATAATCGGCATAAATGATGGAGGCGTCTATCTCTGATTCATTAGGTTTATGCCCTACACTATGCAATAAAAACGCTGTATTCTTGCTTCTGCTTTGATATTCATCGGACGACAAAGCCAGTAAAATTTTTTCTGCGGCATCCTGATAGGTCTTGTCATCCGCAAGTATGGAGAGTTCGAGCAAAGCCGAGGCTGTAATGGCGGCTGCCGAAGCGTCGCGCGGCTCATCGGGAATCGCGGGTGCGTCAAAATCCCAGTACGGAATCATATCCGCAGGCAGACGTTTGAGGAAAATATTCGTTGCCTTTTGCGCTACGTCCAGAAAACGCGGGTCTTTCGTTTCGCGATACGCCATGGTAAAGCCGTATATCGCCCAAGCCTGTCCGCGTGCCCACATAGTTTCGTCGGCATAGCCCTGATGCGTTACGCCTTTGATGCGTTCGCCCGTGGTGTCGTTATATACAATCACGTGATAGGCGGAAAAATCGGGGCGAAAATGGTTGTTCATTGTGGTTTCGGCATGTTTGTAGGCGATGTCGTACAAACGACGGTCGCCGCCGTTTTTGCTTGCCCAGAACAGCAATTCCATGTTCATCATATTGTCGATGATGGTGTTGTGCGACCAGTCCATTTTCTTGACCATGTTGGGCCATGAGAGGAACGTGCCCACTTGCGGATTAAACAGGCGGGCTACCGAATCGGCGGCTTGCATCAACGCTTGCTTATACGCCGGATTGCCCGTGAGCCGGTAGCCGTTGCCTATGCTGCAATAAGCCATAAAACCCACATCGTGGCTATGTGCGCGACCTGTTGCAGCGGGAATGATGGGATAAGTGAAATTGTCGGCTGCCGCCAACCATTGCGGGTCTTTGCTGTATTCATAGATGTACCAGAGAATGCCTGACCAGAAGCCGCATGTCCACGAACCGGGCTGGGTAAAACGCCATTCCTGTTTGCCATCGTCCACCGTATTGGGGCTATGGTTGTAGTCAAGAGCCAAAGGCAAGGTTTTGGCTGCCTGTGAGACACAATAATCCAGTTCGGGAACCGGCTCGAACGCTTTGTTTCGGCAAGCCGAAAACAACAAAGAAGCAACAAATAATGCAGTAAGATGTTTCATATTTTTATTGTTTTAATGTATTTGAATGATTAAACAGCAAGGAACCAAACGCCGGTTGGTCTCTGTCGAACCCTTCCGGACGGATTTTTTCCAGCACTTGCTGCGTATAAGGCATAGATAAACCTTTTCGCCTTACATAGTGGTTGTAAACCATTTCAAAGACCGGCATAAACTTGCCGCGGCTAATATCCGATATTTTTGTCCAATTACTGTATTTTCCGGTAATGTCCGTCCAAGTGCTGAACGGCACATCCTGTCCGAGATTGTATTTTGCCACATATTCAAACCCTTTCAGCAAGCGGTTGTCCAAAGCCGAATAGAGGTCGTCGCCCTGATTCCATGCCAATTCGCAAACCGTTGCCATCGCGCCTAAGCCCAACATACAGTGTCCCTGGTCGCGACCGCTTTCCTGTATCTGTCCGGTTTCGCCGTTGATGTAATTGGCAATTGTTCCGTTGTCGTGGGCGTGCAGGTAGAAATCCATTGCTTTTTCATACATTTTTCGGTTGTCGAAGAAAATGCCTGCCGCCATGTAAGTTTTGCAGACAATTGGTCCCCAATTTCCGTTGGTGTAGGGCTTTCGGGCGTAAAAGTTTTCCATTACGGGAATAAATACGTCCACAAACATATTGGATATTTTTTGGATTTGCCTTTCGGACACTCCGGGACAGGTATATTTCAAGATTTCGAGGGCATAAATGATTTTTAAGCCTTCCAATCCTGCCAACAACGGCGCATCGTTTGTTTCGGGGATTAGTTGAAGCGAATCGGCGTAAGCAGTTAATATTTCGAGCGATTTGAGGGCGTG
>JAISKR010000043.1 GCA_031260845.1 Bacteroidales bacterium | reverse complement strand
CGGACAACATTCCGTAACAACTCTGCATTTGTTCAATATCGTTCAACTCGCGAGCCATCGACAAAGCTTCGTCCAGAGCGGTAATACTCGCCTCAAACCGCAACAGGTCGTTTAGCGCTACCGACATATTGATAAGCGCCGAAATACAACCATGCTTGTCTTTCGTCATTTTTCGGTAAGCCAGCGTTTGCTGGAAACACTCGTATGCGGCTTTGAACTGGTGCATATCGTTGTACAACAACCCCAAATTAGTGTTAATCATTGATACACCACTCAGGTTGTCCAATTTCTTATTCACTGCGAGAGATTTTTGGTACCATTCCACCGCTTTTTCACAGATATTGTGTTCCCAGTAAATAAAAGCAATCAGGTCATAACACCGGCTTTCTTCTTTGGGATCCCTGTCTTTCAGCGATTCTGCCCTCTCTTTGTATTGTGCAATCTTAAAAGTATCGGCAGGCAACAGCGGCACCACTTCCAAATGCTGAGCAGAAGCCGGTACAACCAGCCACAATATACCAACTGTCAGGATCAAATTTCGTATCATATTGTTCATTTAAAAAAACACATATTTGCGTTACATTATTGTACGTTAATATCCACAAAAAGTTTTCAAAAGTATATAAAAAATGATTACTATACAATAAAAAACGAAAAAATCATATAATTATTATTTATGAAAATTAATGTATCATCACAAATTCCGCGCTGTGGACAACATTCCGCAAGCGGCGTCAATATCCAATCCTCGCGATTGTCGAACGGTGACAATCATGCCTTTTTGTTGAAGCGCTGCATCAAATTGCTGTATGGCTTCGCGTCCCGATGGTTTGAACGGGCTGTCGGGAATAGTGTGGAAGGGTATCAGATTAATGCGGCATCGCAAGCCCGACAGCAGTCTTACCACTTCCTTTGCCTCACGCAGCGAGTCATTGACTCCCGCCAACATGATATATTCAAAAGAAATACGCCGTTGCCGGTTCAGGTCGTAAGTTTTTAACTGCTCAATGATTTGTTGAATGGGATATTTATTTTCCACAGGCATCAATTTTTGCCGTTCCTCATGCACAGGATGGTGAAGGCTGATAGCCAGATGACAGCGGCTGTTCTCCATAAAATGCTTCACAGCGGGCAGCACGCCGATGGTGGACACGGTGATACGCTTGGGCGCCCAGCCGTATCCATAAGCAGCCGTCAGTATGTCAAGGCTTTTCATCACTTCGGGCAGGTTGTCGAAAGGCTCTCCCATGCCCATGAATACAATATTGGTGAGCGACGCTTGCTCAGGCAGACTGCGAAACTGGTTGAGAATGTCCGTAGCCGTCAGATTGCCGTTCATTCCTTGTTTGCTCGTCATGCAAAAAGCGCACCCCATTCGGCAACCGATCTGCGACGAGATGCAAAGGGTAGCGCGTTCGCGTTCGGGAATATACGCCGACTCTACATATTTTCCTTCCGCCACAGGGAAAAGATATTTTTTTGTGCCGTCTTTCGACTTTTTGACAGACTCCGGCTCCTGCAAGCCAACATAATACTGCGCGTTGAGCAATTCCCTCGTTTTTGCCGGCAAATCGGTCATGGCGTCAATGGACAACGCTTGCCGAACGTACAGCCATCCGGCAATTTGCTTTGCGGCATATCGCGGAAGCGACAAATCCGCCGTCATCTCCGAAAGTTCTTGTAAGGTTTTCCCGAATAAAGCCTGTTTCATTCAGATGCCGGTATAATTAAATGGCGTGATTTGTTTCAGTTCCGTTTTTACTTTCGGCGACACTTTCAAGGTATCGATAAAATCATCCATCACTTGCCGGTTGATGACTGCGCTTGTTCGCGTCAGCGCTTTCAGCGCCTCGTAGGGCTTGGGATAGCCTTCGCGACGAAGAATAGTCTGAATGCCCTCGCTCACCACCAACCAGTTGCGGGTAAGATCGGCTTCCAATGCGGGAAGGTTGACAATCAGTTTGTCCAAACCTTTGATAAGCGAAGCAAACGCGATGACGGTATGCGCCACAGGCACACCCAGATTGCGTAATACGGTGGAATCGGTGAGGTCGCGCTGCATACGGGACACAGGCAACTTGCCCGCCAGAAATTCCCACAGCGCATTGGCAACGCCCAAATTACCCTCTGCATTCTCAAAATCAATCGGATTGACCTTATGCGGCATGGCAGAGGAACCCACCTCCGTGCTGACTATTTTTTGCTTGAAATATTCCTGCGAAATATACATCCATATATCGCGGCACAAATCAATCAGTATATTGCCGATGCGTTTGAAAGCGTCGCATTGAGCGGCGAGATTGTCGTAATGTTCAATCTGGGTAGTCGTTTGGCTGCGTTTCAGCCCCAATGCCTCATCGGCAAAGCGATTGGCAAAATCTTTCCAATCAATGTCGGGATATGCCGCATGATGCGCATTGAAATTGCCCGTTGCGCCTCCAAATTTAGCGGAAAAGGGAATGGCGAGTAACTGCTCAAACTGTATTTCAAGCCTTTCCACAAAAACGGCTATCTCTTTGCCCAAGCGGGTGGGCGACGCCGGTTGTCCGTGCGTACGCGCCAGCATAGGCGTGTCGGCAAACGTGTCGGCAAGTTTTTTCAAACGTTGCAGCACATCCGAAAAATACGGGATATACACGTCGTTCACCGCTTCTTTGTGGGAAAGCGGAATGGCTGTATTATTAATGTCCTGCGAGGTAAGCCCGAAATGGATAAATTCGCTGAACTGTGCGATGCCCAGACCGCTGAACGCCTCTTTCAGGTAGTATTCCACCGCTTTCACATCGTGATTGGTTTCCTTTTCAATGTTTTTGACGCGCTCGGCTGTCCGTTCATCGTAGTTTTTGTAAATATCCCGCAACGCATCGAATTTGGATGCGTCGAATTTGGCTAATTGAGGCAAGGGCAGTTTACATAAAGCAATGAAATACTCAATTTCAACCCTTATCCGGTAACGTATAAGGGCATATTCCGAATAATAATCAGCCAACTGTGCTGTTTTATTCCTGTATCTGCCGTCAACAGGCGAAATCGCCGAAAGTATATTCAAGTCCATATTGTGATAATGAAACCGCAAAAGTAACAAAAAATATGAATATGGGAAAGTTATACATGGTTATAGGTAGTTATACATGGTTATAAGTTGTTATACATATGGTGATTCAATGGTGATTCATTGCTTTCTGCCGTCAGGTATTAACCATTCATCATTAACCATTAACAATTATTTTTTTCTTTTTTTATACAACCTATCAAGAATATTTCTTCATTTGCGCTGTTCAATTAAATATTTAAATAAAATAGCAATTTTGTGATGGAGTACCATATAGAAAAAATAATTTCAAAAATTTTCCACTGAATTTTTGTAGTATATGTAAAAAACTTTTATATTTGCCTTTTTTTTCAAACATATCAATATGTTTGGGACAAAAAGTAAATAACAATTAAAAATAAAAGAGTTATGTCTATATTTAATCAAAATCATAAACCTGAGGATGACGAAAAACCAAAAGTGGAATTGAAAATCATGGTTGATGAAGAACAACTTAAAGAAGCATACGATAGTATGCATTCGAAGGAGCAAAAGCCTCCCGTGGAAACGCCTGTGCCAGATGCCAACGCCGATGATACGGAAGTGGTTCCTCCCGTCGCAGCAGGCAACGAAGAACTGATTGCCATTGGGCAAAAAGTCGAAAATATTGAAACCCTGTTGCAAGATTTTACGTATAAAGATAAAATCAATAAGGAGTTGCACGATGAACTGCAAGTATATCGTACAGGATTGCGCAAGGAAATTATTACACCTTTGCTCAAGCACATTATCCGCGAGTACAACCGTGCAAACAAGCAGTATCGATTTTACCTTCAACGAGAACAGGAAGCACCGCAGGGAGAATTGTTCGGCAAACTGTTAAAGGAATTTGACATGATTGCCTTTGCTCTGCTCGAACTGTTGAACGATTACGGCATCGACGCCTTTGAAGCAAAAGAAGGAGAGCCCTATTTCGCCAAGGAACAGAAAATAATAGGAGTGGTTGAAACCGACGATAACGCCAAAAACGGTACAGTGGCATCGTGCGAGACCTGTGGATTCCGTGACGTGGACAGCGAAAGACTGTTGTTTCAGGCAGAAGTGAAAATTTACAAAAATAAATAATAATCAAAATCAAAAAAAAATGGACGATACAAGACAAGTTTTCGGAATAGATTTGGGCACTACCTATTCATGTGTAGCCCAAGTGGATAAATTCGATCAGGCAGTAGTTTTAAAGAATTTTGAGGGGAACAATACCACCCCTTCCGTTGTATATTTCGGCAGCGATAATAAGGTGATTATCGGTCAGGAAGCAAAGGATTTGCTGGCGCTTGAACCGCAACAAGCGGTCAGTTTTGTAAAACGCAGCATCAGCGAAGACGAAGCGTACAACAAACCGACTAAATTCCCGAACGGCTTAGATCCTACAGAGATTTCGGCATACATTCTTAAAAAGATTGTGAAAGATGCCCGCGATGCCGCACAAAATCCCGAACCGGTGAAAAAGGTAGTCATTACATGTCCGGCGTATTTCGGCACCAAAGAGCGTTTGCGCACCCGTCAGGCAGGCGAAATTGCAGGACTTGAAGTATTGGCAGTGATTAACGAGCCTACGGCTGCCGCCATTGCCTACGGAATGAAAGTGCAGGAAGAAAAACTCATCATGGTTTACGATCTTGGCGGTGGTACTTTTGACGTTACCATCATTCGCGTCAACGGCGGTACAATTACCGTGATTGCGACCGGCGGCGACCACCATCTGGGCGGCGTGGACTGGGATACCGCATTGGCGGAATATCTGTTGTCGGTGTATAACAAAGAACAAAACACTTCTTATTCGCTTCATTCGGACGAGGGTTTCAAAAATTATCTGACATTGACAGCCGAAGAGAAGAAAAAATCACTAAGCGCCCGCGATACGGTGAAGGCTGTTGTTACGTACGAGGGAAATTCGTCGAAAATAGACATTACCCGTGCTGTATTTGACCAACTGACGGAAGCCAAATTAGACGAAACCATCGACAAAACCCGCGAAGTGATTGAAATTGCCAAAGAAAAAGGATTCACTAAAATAGACGAGGTATTGCTGGTAGGCGGCTCATCGCGTATGCCGCAAATAAAGGCGCGTGTGGACAAAGAATTTGGCTGCGACGCCAAACTCACCGACCCTGACGAATGTGTTGCCAAAGGCGCCGCCATCTACGCCGTCAACGAAGCCTTTGCACAGGCAATGGAAGAATATGCAGAAGGCGACCGCGACGAAAAACCGCAAATGATTGCTGTTGCCAACCGCACCCGCGTGATCAACGTAACGAGCAAAAACTACGGACTGGGTTGCAAAATTGACGGGAAAGATATGATTTCCAACATGATTTTTGCCAATGCACCGTTGGACGGCAATTGCCGCGCCGAGGAAGATTTTTTTACCATAATGGAAAACCAATCGGCTATCATTTTTCCCATTTTTGAATCAGACGTAAACGAGAAAGAAATCGAAAGGGATGTTGCTTCTGAACTCGAAAAACACACCTTGACACTTACCCGAAAATGGCCCAAAGGGGAACGTATCAAAGTGGTGTTTGAAATAGATATCGAAGGCATTTTGCACGTACACGCCGAAATAGGTCCAGACAGCATTGACTTTTCGCTGAAATTGAAAGGTGTAAAAGATGACAAGGAAATGGAAGAAGCAATCGCTATGGTGGCTAAATCAACTGTGGAATAACCTGAATAAATTGGAATAGATGGAAGATCCCCTATTGGTGATGTTGGCGGACAATGTAGCCAAATGGAAGAATTTAATTGCCGCTATTGAACAGGAAAATAGCCAGTTGAAAGCAGGTGAAGACACCGCTTATGAAGGTTTGCGCGACCATTGGATGTTTTTCGATTTTGACCCCACAAAATGCAGCACTTTGCTTGATGAAATGGCGAAATACAAAGCCAAACACATTAAGGGCAAATTTCTGGAAAATTTACAGGAGTTCAGAGGACTTTGCAAGGGTTATTATACGAAAGACAAAGCGGTTTTTGAAGCCTTTCAAAAAGCGATGGGCGGTAAAAAAACGAAACAACCGCCCAAAGTGACAAACACTGTGCCCAAGCCTCCTCCACCAAAAACACCGCCGCCTCCACCGACAAATGGCGCGAAACGAATAGATTATGATAGCGGCGATTACTATATCGGCGATATAGTGGACGGAAGACGCCACGGAGCCGGCGAATACCATTGGACAAACGGTGACTGGTACAAGGGGCAGTGGGTGAATGGCGAGCGAACCGGACAGGGTACTTATTATTTTGCTTCAACAGGTGAAACCGATATCGGACAGTTCCTGAAAGGAAAAAAAGTCGGTAGCGGAACTGTAAAATGGAAAGATGGCAGCCGCTATGAAGGCACATGGGATGATACAAGCGGCAAACTGAACGGAACAGGTATTTACTATTTTGCCGGTGGCACGACAGAACGAGGCAGTTATGTAAACGGAACTTGGGTGCGTGCACAAACTACCACCTACACTCCGCCAAAAACTACCACCACTTACACTTCGTCGAATTACAGCAGCAGTACGCTTTCTGATATCGGCTCGTGGATATGGGAAAACCTGATGTGGTTTCCTTGGTTTTTTACAGGACTTGCCGTTGTCATTACATGGATAGGAGATGGCTTCGGATGGAATGTAATAGGAGTTGCAGTAGGTGGAGCCATCGCTTCAACCATCCTGATGTTTGTTATCGAATTTGTAAAACCGATTTTGGAATGGCTTTGGGACAACAAATGGGTTCCGATAACCATCATTGCAATCATTATCCTTAGTGCAATTTGGCGTTCCGATTGGCGGAAAAATCTCTTTTCGGGCGGCAGCGACGAAGCAATTCCTGTACAGGAACTGCTCGTGCCCGGCAAATGGGAAGGCTCGTTCAACAACAAAAACGTTGTGCTTGAATTTACAAGTGTGAACGGACAAGAGGTGAACGCCGTGATTCATTTGCCGCAACAAGACGAGCAACTGAAAGGGAGTATCAACGGTAGCGACATTGCTTTGGATGATGTGATTGCAAACGGTTACTACGATGGCAAATATTCCGGTACGCTGGACGAAACCAAAACCGTATTGGAAGGGTATTATCTGTCTTCCAAGCAGGAAAAGATACCGTTTAAGTTCACCAAAAAAGAATAACCGTGAATTGTTTTTTCCATCCTGCCGTGCCGGCGGTGTCGCAATGTGTTGAATGTGGCAAAGGTTTGTGCGTAAGTTGCGCTACGCAATACAGCATCAGCATTTGCCGAAATTGTAACCATGCACGTGCAGGGAACGAATTGAAAGCCATCCGAAAGGAACTTGGTATGTCGATAGGTGCAGGTCTGGTCTTCGCGTTGGGTGCCATGTCCGGAGGACTGATGGCGGCGGTGGTGACCTTCTACTGCGTGGCGAGCCTTGTGGTGGGATGGTTCTCCGTTGGCGCCTATATGCCGCGCTTGTCGTCCCTGTACACCATCTTCTTTTTCCGTTCCACCGTCATCTATTGGCTCATCAAGGTGGTAGCGGCATTTTTCATTGGACTGTTGTTGCTGCCTTTTCGCACGGTCAAAAATTTTAAACGACTGAAAGAATTGAATAAATTATAAGGACAAAGAAAATGGAACCGAACGAAGCCCGAAAAATAACGGAAAAAATTCTTGCGACGCTTGACCACAGCGCAATGATACCCCGTGTCGCCACCGATGCGGATATTGCGCAGTGCAACGCCGATTTGGAGTCATTGGGCTTGCCCCTTTTGCCGGACGATTATGTTTCCTTTCTGCAATCAACCTGCGGTGGGCTGGCGTGGAACGGCATAGAAATATACGGCACCGACATTGTGTCAGACCCTGCAAGCAGCCGCAGTTACCAACTGATGGACATTGTTACCAAAACAGACGAAGGTGACGACCGCTATTGGGAAAGAATAGAAACCGACTGCATCTATTTTGGACGTTCCGACGAAGAGGTGTTTACCTACAACACCGAAACAAAAAAGTACGAGGCTCGCGACCTGAGCGATATTTCCTTCGTGTATGAAGCGCACGACACGATTTACGCATTCATCAATGCCGTGGTGGGAGGCAGATTGGGATACAATAATTGAATAACTGAATAATGGCATATTATATCATACCGGGGGGCTGTATTTCGTGTGGCGTTTGCGTTACGGAATGTCCGCAGGCTGCCATACTGAGCGATGACGATTGCAGCCATTTTACAGTCGAATCAAAGAAATGCAACGACTGCGGAGTGTGTGCCGAAATATGTCCGGTGGGCGCATTGGATTGGATACCTGTCTGACCATCTATATGACGGAATATCACAAGCGAGTGGAAGAACTGAATAATCAAAAATCAAAAATGAAGAATACCCTTTGGTTGACCGGATTGAGCGGAGCCGGTAAAAGTACGATTGCTGCAGCCTTGAAGGCGCGGTTGGATGTGTGCGACGTTCCTTCGTGCATATTGGACGGCGACGAACTGCGGAAAGGCTTGAACAGCAACCTCGGATTTTCGCCCGCAGACAGAAAAGAAAATGTCCGTCGCGTGGCGGAAGTGGCAAAACTGTTCAATGCCGCCGGATTGGTCAGCATCGTGGCGTTGATTTCGCCCTATCGTGACGATCGGCAGTTGGCAGCCGACATTATCGGCAATTCCTTCATCGAAATATTTGTGGATACCGATATTGAAACTTGCCGGAAGCGCGACCCCAAAGGCTTGTATGGGAAATCTGCCCGCGGCGAAATGACAGGATTAACCGGCATAGACGCGCCATACGAGCCGCCGGAAAACGCAACGCTGATCATCCGCACAGCCGATACGCCGGTGGAAAAGGCGGTAGAGAAAATTATGAACATTTTTGAAGGTTGATTTTTGATTGCTAAATGAAGAATGATTACTTTTGCGCAAAATTTCAATCGAAAATATAAAATCGAAAATAGGGAAACATGGTGATATTGGGCATTAGTTGTGCGCACGATTCGAATATCTGCGTGTTGAAAGACGGAGAAGTGTTGCTGCATATCGAAAAGGAACGGCTGACCAGAATTAGATACGACGTCGGTTCGATGGAGGAATATGTGCCGATGGCGCTGAAAAGCATCGGCATGACGATTGCCGACATTGACTGCGTGGCGACGTCCATCCCTGTGTGGAACGATATGCCCACCACAGGCGTGGTCACGGGCGGCGAATACACCCATGCCACGGGATGGGGAAAGGGCGAAATCGATCTCTGCGGGCGGCGCATCCCTGCCTTTCAGGTGGCGCACCATCTGGGGCACGTGGCAATGTCCTACTATCTGTCGCCTTTTGAG
>JAISKR010000245.1 GCA_031260845.1 Bacteroidales bacterium | reverse complement strand
TGTATGGGATGAGTGCTGCCAATCCTGCCGCATGGGCGGCGTCTTCGTCGTTGGTTTTCTCCAAAGTTTTTTGATATGCGTCGGAGTATGAATAAGCCAATCTAAAAGCCATTCCATTCATGGTGGGAACGAAATGATTTTGGTCCACAAATGAGACGCCGAACATCTGATTTGTTTTGATGTGTGTCTGTTGTCCGGTACCCCAAAACCGAAAACTTAATTTGTCGTTTACCACGACGCCTAATTCCAGCGTTATGCCGGTTTGTTGCTGTATGTCCTGAATATTATCGAATTGATAATACAAATAATGAGGCATAGTATTCACATTTGCCAGTGAAACGGAGGCGGGATCTATCTTAACCCGCATATCCGTCAGTTTCGCCGTGTTTAGGTTTTTCAATGCCGAATGGAAGGCTTCAACATTCAAAAGCAGATGTTTGCCTATTTTTTGGCGGTATCCCAATTCAAACATATCGACAATAGCCAGTTTCATTGTTTTATTGCCCTCCATAAAAATGTCGGTTGTATGGATTCTGTCGCGATTTGAAATCACATTTACCGAAGAATTGGAATTGACGTCCATCATGAACGGACTACGGTTGGCTCGCGAATATACGGCGCGAAGGATGCTATTTTCGGTAAACGAATAATTGCCTACCAATTGCCATGAGAAAACATAATTGTCGGGGGTCTTGTTCTTTGCCATTCGCATACCGCCGATGAACCGCAGTTTGTCACACGGCTTGTAATCGAGCCGCAGGCTTGGCGCCCACGTGCTTAAACTTTGTTTTCCGTCAAAATAAGATAGATTGCCGTCGGATTGCTGGTCGCCGTTCAATGTATTGAAAGACAAGGAAAAACCGGGATTGATGTTCAGGTTGTTCCATTGGTAACTGTAATCAATCTCGGTGTTGAAAATGCCCCAATTGCCTTGAAAAAAAGGAATCCCTCGTGCCAAATTGCCGTTGCCCCATGTATAGTTGGTTTGTATGTTGACGTCGTAGATTTTGGAGTGCAAATTGGCATATTGCGTCTGCATATCTCTTTCAGTGTGGGCGAAGAAATACAAATCAAGGTTGGAAGAAATGACCTGCGATTGCTGCACGCCCGCAGTCAGGAGGAAATCGATTTTATCATTTACCGTATATGCCGCCATTGCGTTAGCGCCATAGGCTTGCAGCCCTGTGTGCGGGTTGGTGTACATTTCTTTGGGGTCGGCGCCGTGCATGACCACCGAATCAACGGGATAGAAAGCGTCGGAATTTCCCTCAATACCTTCCATCTGCAAATTTTTGGTCAAATAAAAATAAATGTCCGACTGTCGGCGTTCGCGGTAATTGTAATTGATGGAGGCTTTGAGTTTCAGTTTTTCATTGATATTGAACAAGGCGGACAGGGATTGATTATTGATGGATCTGATGGAGAAGGCATTGTCGGCGCCGAGATAGTTACCCGATCTGGCGCTTGCTTCAACAGAAACTTTTTCCGGCGAATCTTTTTTGGTAATGATATTGATGACGCCGTTGACCGCATTGGCGCCATACATTACGCTTGCCGCGCCGCGGATTACTTCAATCCGTTCCACTTCCGAGATGCTCACCGGCAGCGTTTCCCAAAACATTCCGCCCGTGATGTAATTATGAACGATTCTGCCGTCGAGCATCACTAATGTCAGGGTGTTTTCGGCAAAAAGGTTCTGCTGTCCGGCAACATTGTTGTTGCTGCGGAGTTGCACGTCATAGTTGCCGTTGGTTTTTTCAAAGACCATCACGCCCGGTATCAGTCGCATGGCTTCCGGCACGCACAACACGCCCGACCGTTCAATATCTTCCGCCGTCAATACCGAAGTGGACAAGGGCGTTTTGAAAAAACTTTCCGTTTGTTTGGATGCTATCGAAACGTCTTTATTCAACACCAGATTAAACAATTCATCAAAACTTATCCCCGCTACTTCTGCCATTTTCATCTGGTCTTCCATCGAATACGCAGACAATTCATCAAAACTCATGGTCATGATGTTTTCACGGGTTAATTGTTCTACCGGTTTTTGCTGAGCAAACAACAGAAAACCGTTTAGAAACAAAAACGAAACTACCGAAACAAGTTTAGATAAAAATCGTTTCACGCTCTTCTATCTTGTTTAATTACAATCATATAATTTGCCGATGGCATTAAAATAAGAGGACAAAGATAGAATTAATATTTTAACAAAATAAACAAAAACAGAAAAAACGTTTAAAAAATGGTCGTATTCCAAAAAAATATTTGTACTTTTGCATCAGCATAAAACGATTTTAATGATTTACATTGCAAATCCCATATACGACGTTGTTTTCAAGTTCATGATGGAAGACAACAAGGTGGCTAAAAAGTTCATCTCTGCCATCATCCGCGAGGAAGTGGTGGAATTGGACTTTGCGCATACTTCCATTCCATACGGGGGGAATACGGGATTGACTGTCTGTCACATGGATTTTGCAGCCAAAATATCAACCCCTGCCGGATTTAAAATCGTCGCCATTGAGTTGCAGAAGGCAAAACTCCCGACGGACATTATGCGTTTCCGTAACTATCTGGGGCAAAACTATCAAAGTTCGGACAATACGTATCGTGTGAAAGATTAAGAGTATCCCAAGGCGCGTCAGATATACTGTATCTTTTTGTTGAATCACGGAATCGGTTTTCCGGCAGTGCCTATGCTTGAGGTAAACCAAAACGTAACCGATTCGGCAACAGGAAACGTGGTGGACGGCAACAAAAACGAGTTTATTGAGAGTTTGCATCACCGTTCGTGGATTATACAGATACCACAACTGAAAGAACGCCGCCGCAATAATATTGAGACGCTATTGAGCATTTTTGACCAGGATAATCTTTCGGCAGACCACCACATTAAAAATGTAAACGAAGAGGATTTTCCCGAAGAATATCGCCCCATCATACGCCGTTTGCAGATGGCGCAATCCACCTCGGAAGTGCGCCAACAAATGGTTACCGAAGACTATTATCTCGTAGTGCTTCGCAATGAAGAGCGCAAAGTGAGCGAACTGAGTAAAGCCCTTTCCGAGAAAGACCAAGCCCTTTCTGAGAAAGACGCTGCCCTTTCAGACCAAGCCAAAGAAATAGCCGAACTGAAACGGCTTTTGAAAAAGAACTGAAAATCAAATTTGCGCCAGCCTACTACGAGGTTGTTTGGTTGATAAAATAAAGTGAAAATAAGGATTTTAACGATCAACAAGTTCTGTTAAATGAAATAGCCGAACCTTTTTTGAACTGCAAATATTTTTATTGAAAATGCGTGACGGATTGGATTTTTTTATATCTTTGCGCCCTCATTGGCTCCGTAGTTCAGTTGAATAGAACGTCAGATTCCGGTTCTGAAAGTCACAGGTTTGAGTCCTGTCGGAGTCACTTTTAAGTAGCAATATATTAATGTCAATTGCGTGAATGGCAGGTCTGTACTTTTTGCAGTTCTCATTGCTTGTTTCGCGACGCTGGTTTACACCGCGCCGCACGAGAAATTTGTAGCCGCCGCCCCTGACGCCGGGAAAACTGCTATTGCCAAAAGTAGCACACCGCCTTTTGCAGCCATACTTTCCGACCCTCAGGTGGTACGTTGTCCCGCCCGAACGGTGAAACCCTTTTCCGGCGGGCAAAACAGCCCCATTCCCTTTGCCAAAACGCTTTTCAACAAATTGATAGCCTGCAAAAACCACGCTATCGAAATTTCCGTCGAAACTTACATTCAATCAACATATTTACCTTATTTCTATGATGACAGCCTTGCTATGCTGAGGCGATTAAATATTTAACGGCAACAGAGAGTATTCGTTTTATTGTTAAATTTTTAATCTAAATATTCATGGAACAAAAACCAAAAGTGACTCCGGATCCGGTAGCGCCTGAGGGTGATGAAGGTAAAAACACCAGTTATGTTAAAGTTATCTTAATTTTTTCAGTAGCAATGGTCATTTTACTGTACGGACTCAATTATTTGTTAAAGAATATACTTTAACGCACAAACGGGAATATCTTCGGGTATTCCCGTTTTTTCTATCATAAACATAAAAAATTTTGTCTTTTTCTCAAATAGAATTACCTTTGTCGCTTCAAAATACATAAATATGTCATTAAAGGATATTTTAGTCATTTCAGGACAGATAGGGCTTTTCCGGTACATATCAAAAGGTCGGACAACCGTTATTGTTGAACATTTGCCGGACAACAAACGTACTACGGTGTCGGTTACCGCTAAAATCAGTATGTTGGAAGATATAGCCATCTTTACTGAAACGGGGGACGTTCCTCTGCGTGAAATTTTCAAAAAGATACAGGAAAAAGAAAACGGCGGCGCTGCCATATCCCGCAAATCGCCGGATGCAGAACTGCGGAAGTATTTTGAAGCGATACTTCCCGATTACGACCGCGAGAGAGTGTATTTGTCGGACATTCGCAAGGTGCTGACGTGGTATAATGCCCTTTTGGAACTGGGCTTTACCGATTTTGAGCTGGAAAAAGAAGCGGAAAAGGATGAAAAATCCGATACAATAGAAGCGTAATTTATAATCAAATTTTTAATAGAAACAGATAAAAATGAAAGAATCCATAGCCATTTTGACCGGCGGCGGACCCGCTCCCGGAATGAATACAGTTGTAGGCAGCGTTGCCAAAGCGTTTTTGCAGAAAGGATACCGCGTTATTGGTCTTCACGGCGGATACAGCGGCTTGTTCCAGCCCGATCCCCGCACGGTGGACATTGATTTCGTGTTTGCCGACCGCATTGTGAATCGCGGTGGTTCCACCGTCATCATGAGCCGTTTCAAACCCACGAACAAGGACTTTGACGAAAATTTCAACCTGAAATTTTTTACGGACAATAACGTTAAACTGTTAGTGACAGTAGGCGGCGACGACACTGCTTCTACTGCCAACCGCATTGCGCGTTTTCTGTCCGAAAAGAATTATCCGATTTCCAACATTCACGTACCGAAAACGATAGACAACGACCTTCCCCTGCCCGACGAAACGCCTACATTCGGCTTTCAGTCTGCGCAAGCACAGGGCACGGCTACCGGTTGCGTTTTCTACGAAGATGCGCGTACCAGCGAAAACTGGTTTATCGTATCTGCTATGGGACGCTCGGCTGGGCACCTTGCATGGGGCATCGGCTCTGCTTGTCATTATCCGATGATTATCATTCCTGAAATGTTCAACAAGACGACTATCACGGTGGATAAAATCTGCAATTTGGTGATTTCATCCATCATCAAGCGAAAAATCGTCGGCATTGAATATGGTTGCGCCATGGTTTCGGAAGGTGTGTTTCACGCTTTGAGCGATGAGGAAATCAAAGGCTCAGGTATTAATTTCACTTACGACGAGCACGGTCATCCCGAATTGGGGAAAATATCCAAGGCAGCCATTTTCAGCGAGTTGGTTGACAATCGCTTGAAAAAGATGGGCATCAAGGTGAAAACCCGTCCGGTAGAAATCGGTTACGACTTGCGCTGTACCAATCCCGTTGCTTACGACCTTGTTTATTGCTCGCTGCTGGGCTTCGGCGTGTATAGGCTGTTCAGCCAAGGCGCCACAGGCTGTATGGTGTATGTGAAGGCAAACGGCGAGGTGCAACCCTTGTTCCTGAAAGATTTGCAGGATTCCGTAACCGGCAAAATACCGCCGCGGTTGGTCAATATCGACAGTCCGAAAATTTCGTCTATCATTGGTAATGTACTTAGTTACATTACGTTAGATGATTACGAGGCTGCCAAGGCATACTGCCCTAATCCGGTAGAGTATGATTTCAGGAAAATTTTGAATTGGTAAGCGTCAATTTACTTGACAATTGACAATGTTTAAATAAAATGGCGACGAGCGGGATTTTCCTGATTGTCGCCATTTTCTCAATCTATCCAGGGTGTGTCCAAGTAGATATTGAAACGGGGAACATCCCATCCATCATTAATGAAGATATAATATACATGATGCGTTCCGGCATACCGTCCTTCATTGATGGTTATCTCTCCTATTAGCGAGCGGGATACAACTCCACTGCAATAAGATGGCAGGAAATGTTTTGCATATTCAATGGGCACACAGAGTATGGTTTGGTCTTTTTCCGAAATAGGGTGGTATCCAATGATTGGAAATGTTTTGCCGTTCCATGTGAGAGTTTCGACAGCATTGGGTGCCACAACTGTCCCAGAAGTGGCATGATCTGCAAGTTTTTGGCGTGATTCTTCAATGGATTGTGCTTTAAGCGTGGTAGAACATTCGCTTTCGTCCGGTTCCGGTTCTTCTTCTTCCATGGCTATTCTGACTATTTTTAGTTCGTCAGTTGGCAAGGTGGTTGCAGGCTGGAAGGTTTCGGGTACAAAAACTACCGTAGCAACACTTTCATACACCTTATCCAGATATATTGCCGACACCTTAAAACGCAAAAAACCGGCGTCTTTCAGCGTTCCTCCGTTAATAACTATGTTTCCCTTTTTCAACGTCTTTTTGCCCTGCTTGGCGGGCGGCATCATTCCCACTTCATAACTTATTTCCACATTTGGAAGCGGCTCATCATTTTTAGTAACCGACACTTTAAATTTGACTTTTTCGCCCGGTTTGTACAGCCAATCGGCATGGTCGGGCGCAATATTCACCTTGACAGGTTCCTGTTGTTGCGCAGCAACAGTTATACACGACAGCAAAAATGCCATCATCACCCATAAAAATCTCTTTTTTGTCAGCATAATGTTATGATTTAAATTTGAACAAAAGTAATATTTTTTTTATTAAATTCGACAAAAACAAAAAAGGGCTGACAAAAATATCAGCCCTTTCTTCTATCGTTCTCTTGTTTATTCGGTTTCTTCCGTTTCAGGCTGCCCTGCTTCGGTTGGAACTTCCGGCTCGTCTTCGGCTCTTGGCACTTGCGTGACAGAGGCGATGGTGTCGTTGCCGCGCAGGTTGATGAGTTTCACGCCCTGCGTAGCACGTCCTGTCACGCGCATATCTGCAACAGGGATGCGGATGGCGATGCCCGACTTGTTGATAATCATCAAGTCTTCGTCGTTACCTGCCGCCTTGATGGCTATCAACTTGCCCGTTTTTTCGGTAATGTTGATGGTCTTCACGCCCTTGCCGCCGCGGTTGGTGATGCGGTAGTTCTCAATATCGGAACGTTTGCCGAAACCTTTTTCGGACACTACCAATATCTGATGGTTGGTATCGCCGCGCTCGACGCATACCATGCCGATGACACGGTTGTCCGTTGCCGGAACTTCTGCTACTGCGTCGTCTGTTTCCTCCTCCAAAGCGTCGTCCGGTTCTGCCGTATCTGCGACGGTCAGCCGGATGCCGCGAACGCCTGACGCTATACGCCCCATGTCGCGCACTTTATTTTCGGGGAAACGGACTGCCAGTCCCGCGAGGGACGCCAACAGTATATCGCATTTGCCGTTAGTGAGTTTCGCCTCTAACAGGCTGTCGCCTTCGCGGATGGTGATGGCGTTGATACCGTTTGCCCTCGGACGCGAATAGGCTTCAAGCGAGGTCTTCTTGACCACGCCTTTCTGCGAACACATAACGATATAATGGCTTTTCACATATTCCTCTTCCGTTAGAGTTTTCACATTGATGTAAGCCTTCACCTTGTCGTCGCCGTCGATATTGATAAT
>JAISKR010000067.1 GCA_031260845.1 Bacteroidales bacterium | reverse complement strand
ATCGGGCATTACCGAGCAAACGGTCAACGTATTCCTCGAAAGCGCTTACTTCAATCCGGTGTATATCCGTCGCACAGCCAAGCGGCATGGGCTGAATACCGACGCCTCGTTCCGCTTTGAGCGCGGTATCGACCCCGTTAATACTGTTTATGTTTTAAAACGGGCAGCCATGCTGATAAAGGAAGTTGCCGGCGGCACAATCAGTTCGGAAATAGTGGATATAAATCCGGCGCCCGCTCAGCCGTTTGCGGTACAGTTGAATTACAGGCGTATCAACCGCTTAATCGGCAAGGAAATAGGCTCTGATACCATTCAGAATATTCTGAAAGCCTTGGAAATACAGGTAAAAAAAACTACACCCGAAGGTTTGGAAGTGAAAGTACCGCCCTATCGGGTGGACGTACAGCGTGAAGCCGACGTGGTAGAGGACATTCTGCGTATTTACGGCTACAACAACGTCGAGTTTAGCGATGAACTGCGTGCAACGCTTTCTTATACGCAAAAGCCTGAGCGGGAAAAGGTGGTCAATGCCATCAGCGATTTCCTGAGCAGTAGCGGTTTCAACGAAATTTTATCCAATTCATTGACTAAAACAGCCTATTACGAGGATTCGGAAGTGTTCAAAGCGGAAAATACCGTCAAAATACTCAATCCTCTGAGTCAGGATTTGGGCTGTATGCGGCAAACCTTGCTCTACGGTGGCTTGGAAGCCGTTGTTTACAACATCAATCATCGCAATCCCGATTTGAAACTGTTTGAATTTGGCAACTGTTACGTAAAAGAGGAACGTGAAGGGCAGCCTTTACAAGGATTTACCGAGCATCAGCATCTGGCGCTGTTCGTTACCGGAAGCAAAAACGCTGTCAATTGGAATACTTCCGGTAAACCTGCGGATTTCTACACATTGAAGGCTTATGCAGGCAATGTTTTAAACCGTTTGGGCATTCCCATCCGCTCTTTAACCGTGAAAGAAGCCGAAAGCAACGAGTTGTTTTCAGAAAGCCTTGTATATTATGCCGACAAAACCACGCCGGTGCTCGAAATAGCCACCGTTCATCCCAAATTGCAAAAACGTTTTGACGTCAAGACGCCTGTTTATTACGCCGATTTTCGTTGGGACGTCGTGCTGAAATTGCTGAACCGCGTGAAAATAAGTTACAAGGAAATTCCGCGTTTCCCCGAAGTGATTCGCGACTTGTCGCTGTTGGTGGACAAGCAATTGAAATTTGCCGAAATAGCCCGTGTGGCTAACATAGCAGAGCAAAAACTGCTGAAAGACGTCAGTTTGTTCGACGTCTATGAAGGCGACAAGATAGCAGACGGCAAAAAATCGTATGCCGTAAGATTCACTTTGCAGGACGCCCAGCAAACACTGACCGACCAACAGATTGACAAGGTGATGCAGCGTATAGCAGGCGCGTTGGAAAAAGAAACAGGCGCTCAGGTAAGACAGTAAAATGTAAAATTTTGTAATATTTTTGCTTGATGATTAATTTTTGTTTATTTTTGTAAAAATTTTCACGATGAAAGTCAATAATGTCATGCGATATTTCCAGCCCTTGTTCAGGAATAAATTTATCCTGTCATTTGTCCTGTTTTTTGTGTGGCTTACTTTTATTGACACCAACAGCCTGATAGAGAGAACAAAAAATATCCGGCAGGTGCATCAATTGGAGAAGGATAAACTTTATTACGAAAAGAAAATAGAGGAAGACCACGCGAAATTGCAGGAACTGGAAAGCAACCGTGAAAATTTGGAGAAATTCGCCCGTGAGCAATACCTGATGAAACGGGCAGACGAGGACATTTTTATCATTGAGAAATAGGGCTTATGCCTGACAACGCATCTTTTCCGGTTTACCAAATCCCGCTGATATTGGCGTCCAAATCGCCACGCCGCATCGAATTGATGCGCGAAGCAGGCTTTGCATTTGACGTAGTGGATGCCGGTGTTGCCGACGAAACTTACCCTTCCGACTTGCAAGCCGCCGAAATACCCCTCTATCTGTCGCGACTGAAAGCCGACGCCTACCTCAACCACCACCAATTGCAAGGGAATACGGTTTTGATTACCGCCGACACCATTGTATGGCAGCAAAACAAAGTATTAGGCAAACCCGAAGACCGACAGGACGCCATAAAGATGCTGAATGATTTATCGGGCAGCGTTCATCAGGTCTTCACCGCAGTGTGCCTTACGTCAACAGCGCAGCAACGCTCGTTTTATTCCGAAAGCAAGGTCTGGTTCAGGCATTTGAGCGAGGATGAGATGGTTTATTACACGGATAACTTCCGCCCTTACGACAAAGCAGGCGCTTACGGCATACAGGAATGGATTGGCTTGGTGGGCATTGAAAAGATTGAAGGTTCCTATTTTAATGTTGTCGGATTGCCTGTTCATCAGTTATACAGCGAGTTATTGCATTATGTCCAATGATTTTTTCCGTTTCAAACAGTTCACCATTCGGCAATCGCAGGCAGCGATGAAGGTGGGAGTGGACAGTGTGCTGCTGGGCGCATGGGCAGACGTATCGCAGGCAAACCGTGTGCTGGACATAGGTACAGGAACGGGATTGCTGGCATTGATGCTTGCACAACGGATAGCCACGCCCGATGCACAGATTGATGCAGTGGAAATTGACGCCAACGCCTGCTCACAAGCACGGGAAAATGTGGCAGCCAGCGCATGGAGCGGACAAATCAACATTTATTGCGACGATTTCAGGCATTTTGCCGCTCACACCCACCAACACTATGACCTCATCATCAGCAATCCGCCCTATTTCAGCAATTCGCTAAAATCGTCCGACAGTCGGCGATGCTTGGCACGACACAATGACAGTCTGCTTTTTCTCGAATTGATGGCGGGTGCTGCAAAATTACTGACGCCGGAAGGGAAAATAGCGGTGGTACTGCCCGTTCAAGAGGCGGATTCATTCACGAAACAAGCGACACAACACGGCTTATCCGTTTGCCGCCGCCTGTATATCCGTTCTACACCCGCCAAACAGCCTTATTGCTTGTTGCTGGAACTATCCGGCAAGAAAACCCCGCCAACAGAACAGCATCTCTGCATCTACGACGCACAACAAGCATTCACAAACGAATACATAGAATTAACCAAATCATTTTATCTGAAAATGAGGGAGTAAAGAATGAAATATCCGTTTCCTAAAAGAAATCCAAGGTGATTAAAAAAGCACAATGGTCTGACTTATAGTTTACTAATTGAGTGGATAAACATCAACAATATCCGTATAACTAATGTGTAACTTGTATGTTATTTGTTATTACCGCATAAGACAAAATCCGTACCGTACCTAAAAGACCTGATTCCTGTA
>JAISKR010000035.1 GCA_031260845.1 Bacteroidales bacterium | reverse complement strand
TTCCGGTAGATATTGGCAAACGCTTCCACGTAGCCTTCGGGATGTCCGCCCGGCGTGCGGGAATTGTATTTGGTAATATCGCTGACGTACCCTGTGCCTATGCGAATCAGTTCGGTGGGTCTGTCAAGCCATTTTGCCAATAACGTATTCGGTTCCTGTTCGTGCCATTCAAGACCGCCTTTTTCGCCGTAAATTCGGATAGCGATGGCGTTTTCTTCGCCAACGGCAATCTGAGAAGCGAATAATACGCCTGTAGCACCATTGTCGAAACGCAACAAAGCTGCGCCGTCGTCGTCGATGGGGCGTCCGGGGGCGAATGCTTTGATTTCGGCGCAAAGTTCGGTCACTTTTAAGCCGGAAATATATTCTGCCAAATGCCACGCATGGGTTCCAATATCGCCCATAGCACCTGCTTTTCCCGAAAGTTTGGGATTGGTGCGCCATCCGGCATTGTTTCCGCCTGCCAATTCGATGCGGGTAGCCAGCCATCCTTGCGGATATTCCACATACACTTTGCGCACTTTTCCAATATCGCCGCGGGTAATACGTTCTTTGGCTTCTTTCACAGCGGGAAAAGCCGAATAAGTGTGCGTCAAAGCCAGAACAAGTCCGGTTTCGTCCACTTTCGCTTTCAACTGTTTCGCCTCTTCCACACTGAACGTCATAGGTTTATCCAACACTACATGATACCCCCTTTCGAGTGCCAGCATAGCCGGTTCGAAATGAAAGACATTCGGCGTAACGATGGCAACAAAGTCCATCTGTTCGTCTTTCGGAAGTTTGACTTCCTTGTCAAACATCTCCTGATAAGTCTTGTAAATCCGGTTTTCGGGGAGAAAATACGATTTCCCCGACGATAGAGAAACGTCCGGATCAGCACTGAAACAACCACAAACCAATTCGATTTGATTGTCCATAAACGCGGCCAAGCGATGAACAGCACCAATAAAGCCGTTGCTTCCACCACCAACCATTCCCATTCTAAGTTTTCTGTTCATTTGATAAAAATTTATTATAATTTATGTTTTTCCCGACTGCAAAGATAAACTAATTTTTTGAATTACACAACACGTTAAATATAAAATTTGGATTGAATAGAAAAAAGAACTACCTTTGCACCGATTATTTCAGTTAGTATCAATGGACATTCATATTTAGTATTAAATAAATATTCACTTTAAATACAAATTATTATGACAACACGTAGAGAATTTATTCAACAAGTGGGCCTTTTAGGTGCTGGGCTGGCATTTCAGCCATTTAGGGTTAAAGCCGGAGGACTTCATTCGGTAGGTGCTAACGACAAAATCAGGGTGGGCTTGATAGGCTGCAACGGCATGGGATACGACGATTTGAAAGCGTTCCTGAAAAATCCGGAAGTCGAATGTGTCGCGCTGGCAGATATTGACCAGTCCGTTTTAGACCGTCGGGCAGCCGATGCGGAAAAAAAGGGTGGAAAAAAAGTAACCCATCTGTACAAAGACTGGCGAAGACTTATTGACCACAAAGACATTGACGTTGTGATTGTCGGGACGCCCGACCATTGGCATTGCCTTCAAACGGTAGCCGCCTGCCAGAGCGGGAAAGATGTCTATTGCGAAAAACCGCTCGGTAACAGCATTGAAGAATGTAATATTATGGTACGTGCTGCACAAAAATACAATCGCGTTGTGCAAGTGGGACAGTGGCAACGGAGTGACCCTCATTGGCAAGATGCTGTGGCGTTTATCCGCAGTGGAAAATTAGGTAAGATCCGCACCGTTCGCGTTTTCTCGTATCAAGGCTGGTGCCCATCAATACCTGTCAAGCCCGATGAGCCGGTTCCGGAAGGCGTAGATTACGATATGTGGTTAGGTCCGGCGCCCAAACGACCGTTCAACAGGAATCGTTTCCATTTCACATTTCGCTGGTTTTGGGACTATGCAGGTGGACTGATGACTGACTGGGGCGTTCATTTACTTGATTATGCCTTGTACGGTATGGATGTTACCGCACCGAAATCTATTATGGCTGCGGGTGGCAAATTCGGTTATCCCGATGATGCCTGTGAAACGCCGGACTTGTTGCAAACCATCTACACTTTTGACGGATTTACTGTGTTATGGGATCATGCTATAGGAATTGACGATGGCGCGTATGGACGAACTCACGGATTGGGATTTGTCGGCGAAAATGGCACCTTGGTCGTTGACAGGGGCGGTTGGGAAGTAATACCCGAAAAAGTGAACAAAAAAGAACGTATGGAGGCCGTACCATTGAATAAATCGTATGGCGAAGGCGGGCTGAATCTGCATGTGAAAAATCATTTGGAATGTATCAAATCGCGCAACCGCAATTGCAATGCAAGTATTGAAATTGGTGCGCACATTGCAAAGTTCTCACAATTGGGAAATATTGCCTATCGCACCGGCAAAAAACTTACATGGGACGGCAAATCTTTCCACGACAAAGAAGCGGATAAATACCTTACGAAAGTATATCGTAGCCCGTGGGCATTGCCGAAAATATGAAATGTATGAAAACAAGAGTGCGTTTTCTTTTTTTTACGTATTAGATACTTTCTTGAAACGATAAACACATTGTGTCGCTTCGCAAATTCGGCAGGTATAGGGATTGAATTTTACATCTGCCCCGATGCCAATGATACCGCTGACCGATTTAACAGGTTGCATCAGGGCGCTTTCCGTTAGGCGGATGCCCAACGTTGTGGGCAGTTGGGCAAATAATTTGTGCTGCTCAAAGGTTGGCCATCCGCAATAACCGGGGCTGTAACGGTTGGTGATATGCAAACCGTCGGCTTTTTTGTTGTCGCTCAACAACTGCTGAATCTTGTCAATCGCCAATTCCACCACCACGCCGCCCATAATATCGGCTATAAAACCTTTCAACGGATCGTTTCCTGCAAGCATCGCCCGCGAATATTGTTCAATACCTACGCCGGCGGTACAGACAAATGCGGCGATTTGTGCACTGCGTTTCAATTGATGAAAAATGATTTTTCCAATTTGAAATGTTGTTTCGCCGACCGTGAGTTTGTAATCGTCTTTGTCGAAGTTGGGATTGTCAAAAATCACGTATCCCCCCCGAATGTCGTAACAACCGGCGGTTTCGTCCATCACTTCCTGCACCATCTCCACAATATCATCGGGCAAATCAGTATCATATCCCAACATGGGAGCGGCGGCATTGGGATCAACCGCCAACTCCCCGTAAGGAATATGATATTCAACAAATTCGTTTATCATCTGAAAATCACACTGCTATTTTATCTAACCAGCCAACCAAACCTTGCGGATCTTTGCTGTAAACATCTGCGTTGATTTGTTTTGCAAAATCGTGATTGATAGGAGCGCCACCGATAGCCACTTTGGTCTGTGGATATTTTGTACGGATGAAATCAATGATCGTTGACATGTTGACCATTGTGGTGGTCAGCAACGCCGACAGCCCTACAATGGCATCGGGATGCGTGTCTAATTCGGCAACGAATTTTTCCGGTTTTACGTCCACGCCCAAGTCGATTACTTCCCAACCGGCGCCTTCAATCATCATGCAGCACAGGTTTTTGCCGATGTCGTGCAAGTCGCCAAACACTGTTCCCATGATGAACGTGCCTTTGCGTTTCACTTCGCCCGAT
>JAISKR010000341.1 GCA_031260845.1 Bacteroidales bacterium | reverse complement strand
AAAAACTAAAAATTGCGCGAAGGCATGAAGGCACGAAAGGGGTGGGATGGAAGAAAGGTTTTCTTCCATCCCTCCTCGCCGCTATCATTCATTATTTGAGGCAGCGCCGACTTTGAACTTTCCTGTTTCGGCATTAAACTGAACTTTTTCATTGCTGAAAAATGTTGAAATAGTGCCGTCGGAAATCAATGTTTCCGGTGTTCCCGAAATAATGGGTTCATTTTGCTTCATCAATAACAGTTTATCACTCATTTGCAGGGTTATTTCGAGGTCGTGCGTGGAAAGCAATATGGTTTTTTTCTGCTCCGACACTAATTTTTTCAGCAACAGCATGGTTTCAATTTTACTTGTAATGTCCAAAAAGGCAGTTGGTTCATCAAGTATGATGATTGGGCATTGTTGTGCCAATACTTTGGCTATCATTACTTTTTGACGTTCTCCGTCGGAAAGTTCCGAAACATAATTATCTGATTTATGCGTTATTCCGACAGCCTCAATGGATGTTTCAACGATTTTCATATCTTCGGTGGAGAGGCGACCGAAAAATCCCGTATATGGTTGACGACCAAGTGAAACCATTTCCTTTACGCTAATTCCGCCCGCATTTGTTTTTTCCGTCAGTACAACGCCGATGGTTCGGGACAATTCTCTTTGTGAATAATCCGACAGTAAGCGATTTGACAGCAAAATCATTCCTCCTGTTGCGGGTTGAAAACCGCAGAGCGTTTTTAAAAGCGTTGATTTTCCAGCGCCGTTTGGGCCGAGCAACGCGGTCAGTTCACCCGCAAAAAGTTGCAGGTCAATGGCTTTGTTCAGCGCTGCATTTTTTGCATAACCAATGGACAATTTGCGGGTTTCTATGACGGGAATTTCTAACATATCAGTTGAAATATTGTATATTTTTTCTGTTGACTATCACATAAATAATAATAGGTGCACCGATGAGTGGCGTTACGGCGTTAAGCGGAAGTACGCCATCCGATCCGGGTAATATCGTTATTATATTACAAACCAATGCAGTACATGCGCCCGCTATGATTGTCAGCGGCAATAAACCCGAATGATTGGAGGTGCCGAGAATTAAACGTGCGATGTGCGGAACGGCAAGTCCTATAAAAGAAACAGGTCCGCAGAAGGCTGTTGCTGTTGCAGTCAGAAGACCGGTACAAAGCAATATCAGCAAACGGGTACGTTTTATGTTGATGCCGAGATTTGCCGCGTACATTTCTCCCAGAAGCAGGGCGTTGAGCGGTTTTATCAGCAATACAGACAAAAAAAGTCCTGCTATTGAACATATTACAAAAAAAGGCAGCCGTTCGTTGGTGACAGCGGAAAAATCACCCATTCCCCACATCACATAAGCACGTACTCTATCGGCTGACGAATAATAGTTTAAGATAGAAATTGCGGACGAAGCAAGATAGCCGATCATGATGCCGATGATGAGCAGCATAACAGGACTTGACACTTTTCCCGAAAAGAAAATTATCAGAAAAAGTATAACACAAGCGCCTGTGAACGATGCCATTATCATAGCCAATGAGCCGCTGAAAGTATAACTGCTGAAACTAATGGAATTGCCCAATAACAGCATGACAAGCGCTACGCCTAAGTTAGCGCCGTCGCTGATACCAAGAATCGAAGGTCCCGCCAGAGGGTTCCTGAACAGCGTTTGCAGTAATAAACCACTTGTCGCAAGTGAAGCGCCTGCAAGTAATGCAGTAATCGCCTGCGGCAAACGTGACTGTAAAACGATGTGCTGCCATGCTGTTTTGTCTGAACCGTTACCGGTTAGTATATTAAAAATCTCATTTATAGGAATCTGTATTTTCCCCAAAATAAGATTCATTGCAAACAAGATAGCAATAACAATTAATCCTGAAATGATACTTTTGCGTTTCATGTATGCAAATGATAAATCAATTTATATTGTGATTAAATGCCTTCACAAAGGCATATTGGTGCAAAAGCATAACCTTCCGTCTTTCCTTTTGACACAGTTCCAACGGCAGGGAAGGGGACGTGCATTCCACCTGCAATGATTCTGTTCTTGAGGACATAATCAAGAAGGTATTTTCGTGACTGAATTGCTTTCTCCGCATCAACGTCGAACGATAGCGCCACTTGGGGACAGGGCATCTGAATAGGCATGGAGTGTGTCAAGTCGCCCCAGATAAGCCATTTGACATCGTCGGACTGAAGGAGATAAGCCGTATGACCGGGCGTATGTCCGTAGGCGGCGATTGCCTTAACTCCGGGCAGAAGGTCTTTGGTTTGTTTCTCCGCTTCCACCGGTTCAAACAGATGGATTTTATCCTTGTAGGCATCGAACACATTGCGGGCCGCAGCGCCTTTTTCGCCAAGGTTCAACCAGTAATCGTATTCCTTTTGCGAGATATAGACCTCGGCATTGGGAAAGGCTTTTTTTCCATCGCGCAGTAATCCGCCTATATGGTCGCCGTGCAAGTGGGTGAGAAGAATGATTTGGATTTGATTTTCACCAAGCCCCAGCGTTTGCAGGTTTTTGAAGAGGTTTTTACCGTGTCCGGCATCAATCATGATGTTTTTGTCCGGAGTGCGGACAAGAAAAACCTGCGTTTCGAGCGGAAAGGTACCATTGGGCAGGTATTTCTTGAGTTGTTCGGGCGTTGCGCCTTTTAGTAAACCGCTGTTACCCTGTCCTCCGCCTTCCGAAAGGACACTGACGGTGAATTTACCCACCTGAAATGTGATAACCGTTTGCGGTTCCTGTGCCGATGCGCTTAAAAAAAGCATGGCCGATAAGAATAAAAAAGAGTACTTCATCATTTAATTATGTATTTTATTTGGCACAAAGATACTGTTTTTTTCTTTTCTTTATTGAATAATTCAGAAATTTTTATTGATGCCCTCAAGTTGTAAAAGTTGTATTTTTTTATCAATACCGCC
>JAISKR010000321.1 GCA_031260845.1 Bacteroidales bacterium | reverse complement strand
AAAATATGCCTTGCTGTTTATTAGTCAATGTATTAAAGTACATAAAGCAAAGTATTCATACTCTATGACAATAAATTCAACTCGTTTAAAAAAACAAATAATACTGCTTCCTATCAATTCCATGGGTACACCCGATTACGTTTTTATGGAAGAATACATGCGAGCAAAAGAGCAAGAAAAAATTGTTGCTTATGAAAAATATATAGAAAACCGACTTGCAAAACTGCAAAATGTAAAAGGAATTGCGCCGTTTTCTGAAAAAGAATGGGGAGAGTTTAAAATAGGTAAATTATTCACTTTATATCAAGGCAAATCAAAGGGTCTTAATCATTTAGAAAAAAATATCAATGGGATTAGTTACTTAGGCGCAACAAATAATAATAATGGGGTGCTCACTTTTGTAAAAAAAATTGATAAATTAGTGCAAAAAGGGAATTGTATTGCTTTTATTAGGAATGGAGAAGGCTCTATGGGATTTTCTATTTATAAAGAAGAAGATTTTATAGCAACTTCCGACATTTCTGTTGGTTATAATGAGTATTTAAACAAATATAATGGATTGTTTATTACAACTATTGCAGACAAAATAAGAGGAAAATATAATTTTGGATATAAAAGAAATGAAACACGGTTATCCAAAGAAACAATCCAACTGCCTGTAAATTCCTCCGGCACTCCTGATTATGAATACATGGAACAATTTATGCGAAAGAAAGAGCAGGAAAGTTTGTTGCGATATTTGGAGTATATAGAAAATCAAACATTCGTAATATAAAAAACTAAAATGAAAGAGTTTATTGGCGAAGTATTGGGCACGTTTATGCTGGTATTGTTTGGTTGCGGTTCAACAGCCGTGGCGGTGTTGTTTGGCGAATACAACAGTATTTTTCAAATCGGGTTTGTGTGGGGCGTTGGGGTTACGCTGGCCATTTTTCTGACACGGCATTTGTCGAATGCGCACCTGAATCCCGCGGTTACGCTGGCAATGGCGTTCAGCAAACGCATGAAAGCCGGTAAAATTCCGGTGTATCTTTCGGCACAGTTTTTGGGCGCTTTTCTGGCAGCAATAGCCGTGTTCGCACTTTTTTCACCTTCTATCGCCGCTTACGAAAATACACATCAAATCTTGCGCGGGGCGGATGCCTCCATTATCACGGCAAAGATATTCGGCGAGTTTTATCCCAACCCCGGCGGTAGCGCTGTTGTTTCGATGCCTTTAGCGATTTGTGCGGAAGCCTTCGGCACGTTTCTACTTGTGCTGACCATCTTTGGCCTGACCGAAGATGCCAATGCCGGTCGTCCGAGCAGTACGATTACTCCCTTGTTTATTGGCCTGACCGTGGCTTCCGTTATCTGGCTGATTGCCCCGCTTACGCAGTGTGGCATAAATCCCGCCCGCGACTTTGGACCTCGTCTTGTGGCATGGCTCACAGGATGGGGTAGCGCCGCTTTTCCCGACAAATCCGGAGGCTTTTTCTGGGTATATATCTTGGCGCCCATAGCAGGCGGTCTGGCAGCAGCCTTGCTTGAGCCTGTCATGAAACGTTTCACAGCAGGAAAACTAAAAACTAAAAACTAAAAACTAAAAATTAAAAAAATGAAAGCAACACAGATTATTTTTATCGGAGGTTTCCTCGGAGCGGGGAAAACGACTTTGTTATGGGAGGCTTCCCAACGTTTGATAAAAAAAGGCCTTCACACGGGCTTAATCACGAACGACCAGGCGCCGGAATTGGTAGATACCGTTTTGTTGTCGCAAAAGGGATTGAAGGTAGCCGAAGTCAGCGGCAGTTGTTTCTGCTGTAACTTTAACGGCCTGACCGATGCCATTGGGAGAGTAAGCGCCGAAGCGGTAACCGATGTGATTATCGCTGAACCGGTAGGCAGTTGTACAGACCTTTCCGCAACGATTCTGCAACCGTTAAAAAAATATTGGAACAGCGAACTGACGGTTGCTCCTTTGTCGGTCTTGGCCGACCCTGCACGGCTTCTGCCCGTACTTGACGGAACAAACGCAGGCTTGCACAACGATGCAGCATATATCTTTCACAAACAATTGGAAGAAAGCGAAATCATCCTGATTACAAAAACGGATACCCTACCCCCTGATGCTGTGACTGCATTGGTTGAACGCACACGGCAGGCGTTTCCGTTTGCTACAGTGTTGCCTGTGAACGCTGCTACCGGAACAGGCGTTGACGAATGGTTGGACGAAGTACTGACACGCACGGATGCCGGAACACGGATTGTTGATGTTGATTATGATGTGTATGCCCACGGCGAAGCAGTGCTCGGCTGGCTAAACGGAACGGTAGAACTCAAAAGTGAAGCAGGCGACTGGGATGCTTTCACCTACGACTTATTGACGGATTTGGCCAACCGCTTTGACACGGCCGGTTATGCGGTTGGTCATGTGAAAGCAATTCTGGAAAACGGCAACCGGTACGTCGTCGGCAACCTGACCGGCAAACGCGATACGCTCTCCCTGCGGGAATCAGCCGGTACAGGCAATCAAGCCAAACTGACCCTCAATGCGCGGGTAGAAACTTCGCCCGAAAAACTTGATTCGCTGGTACGCGATGCCCTGCATGTATCCACGCGGAACCGTTATGACAGTGTCATCTCGGCCTGGCGGTGCCTGCAACCCGGCAGACCAAACCCAACCTACCGATTTACGTCTGTTGAAAAATAAGGTAGAAAAGACAATATCCTTATTCAAAACAACTGTAAATCAAAACATTTTCATAGCCTTTTTCGGTATGGTTCCAGTCTTTCAATTCTCCCTGCAAGGCGAATCCGCAACGTTCAAAAAGTTGTATGCTTTTTTTGTTATTTACTGATATGTAAGCATATAATTGATGTATTTTCAGAAAATCAAACGAGTAATCGCACAACAGGGACAATGCTTCCGATGCCCATCCACGGTTCCTGTACGTTTCTTCAACCAAGATGCCTACGCCTGCCCTGCCGTGATGTGGCTCAAAATCG
>JAISKR010000284.1 GCA_031260845.1 Bacteroidales bacterium | reverse complement strand
ATCGGGTCGAAGGTGGCGTCGTTTCGCACCATCCTGATAGTCGCCTGTCTGGGCGTCATCATCGGCGCCACTTTTTCGAGCGGCATGATGGACATTGCCCGCAACGGACTTTTTAATCCCGAAAAATTCTACTTCAACGAAATCATGTGGATATTTGTGGGCGTGATGGTTGCCGACATTCTGCTTCTCAATGTGTTCAACGACTTGGGATTGCCCACTTCCACCTCTGTATCCATCGTGTTCGACCTGTTGGGCGCCTCGTTGGGGATGGCGTTGTACAAACTGGCTCAGACCGATACCGGTTTTGCCGGATTGGGCGAATATATCAACACAGCCAAAGCGCTGGCAATCATCAGCGGCATTTTGATTTCCGTAGTGATAGCCTTTGCGGCAGGTATGCTGGTGCAATACCTCGCACGACTGCTTTTCACGTTCAACTACCGGAAAAACTATCGCCGTTTCGGCGCCGTATTCGGCGGCGTCGCCATCACAGCCATCATCTATTTCATGCTTGTGAAAGGGGCAAAGGGCGCATCTTTTATGAAACCGGAATATCTCGAATGGCTCGCCACCTATCATGTCCGCATTCTCGTCATGAGTTTCATCGGATGGACAGCGGCATTGCAATTGCTAATGTGGATATTCAAAACCAACATACTGAAAATTATCATCCTTGTGGGCACCTTTGCGCTGGCAATGGCTTTTGCGGGCAACGATTTGCTGAACTTCATCGGGGTGCCGCTGGCAGGGCTGGAATCGTTCAGAACCTATATTTCGTCGGGCACAGGCGACACTCTTCTGCTGATGAGTTCGCTGAAAGAGCCTGTCAGCACACCGACCGTGTTTTTGCTGGCGGCAGGGCTGATTATGGCTGCCACCCTCATCTTTTCGCGTCAAGCGCGGAAGGTACTGAAAACCACCATCCATTTGAGCAGCCAGCGCACGGGCGAAGAACAGTTCGATTCTACCTTGGTAGCGCGTGCATTGGTACGAGGCTCGCTCAACGTTTCCACCTTCTTCGACAAAATCATCCCCTCGCGACTGACGCAAGCCGTGAACAAACGTTTCGCTAAATTGCAGGACAGCAGCGACGACGTGGCTTTCGACCAAGTAAGAGCGGCGGTCAACTTAGTGGTGGCAAGTATCCTGATAGCATCGGCTACTTCGCTGAAACTGCCGCTTTCCACCACCTACGTCACCTTCATGGTGGCAATGGGCAGTTCGCTATCCGACCGCGCATGGGACAGAGAGTCGGCTGTATATCGCGTCACGGGCGTGGTGACCATCATCAGCGGCTGGTTCATCACCGCTTTTTCGGCTTTGACCTTTTCCTGCTTGGTGACGCTTTTTCTGGTATGGGCGGAATGGATTGCCCTTGTCGTATGTGTGGCGGTGGTGCTGTTTTTCATGTTCAAAACCCTCTTCCTGTCGGAAAAAGAAGAGCGGGAAAAAGAGGAAAAACAAAAGCGGGAAAATGTATTGCTGAGAGCCAAAATAGGCAATCCGGCAAAAGTGTTTGTGAACTGCAATGAGTTGGTCATGGCGGCAATCGACACTTCCATGCACCTGTATAATGAAACCGTCACAGAGTTTTTGAACGGCAGACGCAGGGTTTTGGGCAAAATGACGGATAAGGTGAACGAGTTGACAGAAAAATGCGCCCAACTGAAAGGCACCATTTACAAGGTGATTACCAATTTGCAGGGCGACACGGTAGAGGCGAGCCTGTACTACGTCGAAGTGGTGAATACCCTTCGCGACGTCAGCAACAGCATCTGTTTCATTCATCATCCGGCGTATGAATACGTGGACAACAACCATTTCCCGTTTACAGACGTTCAGGCGAAGGAATTGACGGCTTTGTCCGCCGAAATGACACGTTACTTTCAACAGGCGCTGCACATTCTGAAAAGCAGAAAATACGAAGACCGGGGCGCCGTCGCCATGCAAAAGGACAGCCTGCTTGAAACGCTGAGCGAATTGCAGAAGAAACAGTTGAAAAGGTTGAAGAAAAAGGCAGTGACCACCAGAAACAGCGTACTCTATTTCAAAATCCTGACCGAAACACAAAATTTAGTCCTTTCGGTGAACGGATTAGTCAAATCGAATTATCACTTTTTTATGGCAGTGAGCGGGTAACTTCGCGGTTAAATTTGTGTTCCGCAATTAACCGTTAACCATTAACCATTATCGAGCGATTTGAATCCTTCGCCCAGCACGTCGTGGGCGTCAATCACCGACACGAACGCCAGCGGGTCTATGTCGCGAATGTAGGACAGCAGAATGGGCAGTTCGCGCCGGCTGATATTGGTATAGATGATTTTCTTTTCCTTGCCTTCAAACATTCCTTCTGCTTTGAGATAGGTGCCGCCCCTGTCCATCTTGAATAAAATCTTTTCGCGGATGGCTTCGTGCCGGTCGGATATGATGATGAGCACTTTGTTGACGCTAAGTCCTTCCAAGATGGCGTCAATGACCTTGCCGGTGATGAAGATGACTAACCACGAGTAGAGCGGGATTTTCCAGTCATGAAAAGCGACCAATCCCAACAGGACAATGACGGAATCAATGTAAATCAGCGATTGTCCGATGGGCAGCCGCGTGTAACGGCTCAGAATCATTGCCACAATGTCTGTCCCGCCCGACGTGGCTTTTGCGCGGAAAATCAGTCCCAACCCCAAGCCGATGAGCGCCCCGCCGAAGATAGCCGATAGCAGCACGTCATCTTCCACCAAGGGCAAATCGCCCCACAAACGCCCCAATATATCGACAAAAACGGCAGTCAGCACGATGGAAACGAAGGTGTTTACGCCAAAGCGTTTGCCCAACAGTTTTATCGCCAGCAGCAGCAGTGGAATGTCCATGCACAGCGACACCAAACCGATGGGCGTCCCCAGCAGGTGGTGAATCACGATAGAGATGCCGTACAAGCCGCCCGGCACTAATTTGTGGGGCGCAATGAAAAACACCATGCCGGTAGCCAAGATAAACGTACCGATGAGTATCAGGCTGTAATTCCTGAACCACGCTGTGGAAAATATCCTGTCTTTGTGCCACATATCTTACTTTTTTGTTTTCAGGGAACTTACGCCCCATTTGGTATTCGGCTTGGCGCCTAATTCCAGTTCGAGCCGTCCGCCTTTCAGGAAGTCTGCCGCTGCAAACTGAAAACTGTTGAGCGGCTTCCCGTTCAATTCGGCTTTTTGAATATAAATATCCGTCTCTTTTTTCCTTTTGGCGACGATTTCAAAAATATTCGCTTTCGCGGGATTTTCCACCGACGGAACGTTGATGATGATTTTATCAAAGACGGGACTTGTTATTTCCAACATGGGGTTATCGCCAACGCATCCGTGTATGTCGAAAAGTCCGATTGCCATCAACACGCCCAGCGCGCCCATTTGTCCCTGGTCTTCATCGCCGTTGTAGCCGTCGTAGGGCGTCGTTCCCCCGAAGGTAACATCCTTCACCTGTCGCACCCAGTATTGCGTTTTCCAAGGCATCCCTGCATGGCTGAACAGATGCGCCATTTCGCAGGATGGCTGGTTTTCGTAGTCCACCCAACCGGCGCCGTGCTGTCCGTGCGGGGTGACAAAGCGGTAGGGCTTGGCTTTCTCGAAATTATCGTCTAATCGGGCTGCAAACTTCCTGTCGCCGCCGAAAGCCGCTATCAGACCGTTCATGTTTTGAGGCACGTAGAAGGTATAAATTGCCGAACTGCTCTCAATAAATCCGGGCGTGTTGAAAGCATTGTCAGAGGCTACCGGCGCAAACGGTTCCAACCATTCTCCCGATTTCAGCCGGGCACGCGCCCAGCCGATAGCGGGGTCGAACACATTTCGCCAGTATTCCGACCGTTTCATAAACAAATCGACGTCTGACGGCTTGCCCAATTTCTTTGCCATCCGGGCGATGCACCAATCCTGATAGGCATATTCGAGCGTCATAGCCGTTCCGCCCCGATGGAAGCCTGCACCCCGGTCTTTGATTTCCACAGGAACGTAACCGTACTCAATATACCAGTCAATGCCGCCGCCTGCGGGATGCTCACCCGCTTCATAGCCCGCTCTGTCGCGTATCCCTCCGGGGAAAGCGTTCTTTCTGGCGCCTGCGTAGGCAAGTTCCTCGTCGAAGGTCGCTCTTCCGGTAGAAAGCAGGGCGGCAAGCAGGGGCGTAGCGTGGTCGCCTACCATCACATACGAATAATTGCCTCCCCACGAGCAACGAGCCAGTGTGCCTGCATTGCGGTAATAATCGAGAAAAGTTTCCGCCATCCAGTTGCCGTATTGGGGATACACAAGCGACCACAGGATATTGAGCGTCCAATGGCTGCCCCATAGCCCGTCGGCTTCCAGAAAAGTGTGTTCGGGCTTGCCGTTCGCCATCGGCAACTGACGAATCACCGGCAAAGCGCCCGTATTGTCGGTATAAGCGCCGTTCACGTCATTGGCTATGCGTTTCCCGACGCCGGTGTGCATCAGGTCGGTATAGAATTTCACCTGCTGTTCGTGCGTGCCGCCTTCAATGCGAAATACTTCCAGATAATCGTTCCACGCTTTGCGGGCGTCATTCTTTACCTGTTGAAAATTCCAGTGCGGCAGTTCCGTTTCCATGTTCATGCGGGCATTGGCGAGGCTCACGTTGGAAACGGCTACTTTCAAAAGGATGGTTTCGCCCGCTTTGAGATGGCGAAAAGTGAGATACGCCCCGCTTCCTTTGCCTGCAATGATATTGTTGTCCGCTTCCACCAAAACGCTGTCTTTCCAACCCGCAAAACCATCGAAATTGCGGTCTGTCCGGGCAACGAAAAAGACAATCGACGGCTTTTTGCGGCGAAAGGTCGGCGTCTGTATGGAATAACCTTCTATCTCGTTCGCCCCCGTCTGCCTGACGTAGGCGTTGTCCATCTGCGTGGGACCGAGAGCAGCGCCGAGGTCAAACAACAGGTGCGCTTCCTGTGCTTCGGGAAAGGTGTAGCGATGCAGTCCCACCCTGCAAGTTGACGTCAACTCGGCGGTGATGCCGTAATCTTCGAGATATACCTTGTGGTAGCCCATCTCGACAGTTTCCTTGTCGTGGCTGAACCGTGATTTTGAGGCTTGCAGACCGAGATGCCCCTTGCAAGCGCCTGTAACAGGCATAACAGGAACGCCCGCTGTTTGCGCATTGTGAATATGCGAAAAATCGAGGATATATTCCTCATTCCATTGATAACCGGATTTCCACAAATCGCCGTGTTTCGTGTCGGGGCTAAGCCCTACCATGCCAAAAGGCACGGAAGCAGAGGCGAAAAAGTCGAACCGGCAGTCGGCAGTGTTGATAACAGG
>JAISKR010000264.1 GCA_031260845.1 Bacteroidales bacterium | reverse complement strand
CAAGTGAAACTACTCGCGTCCGCATGAAATTCCTGCATTACCTGTCGGATATGTTCCGTTGCACGGGTGCGGTTTTCCGGCAACACCTTGATATAATAATGATTCATATAGGGCATAATGAAAAATATTTCCGGTTCGTCGGACGCATAAAGTGAGGAAACAAACAACACCGGCGGCGCCGGTTCATGCGTGGAACCTCCAAATATATCTTTCACTACGCCTGTTATCTCTAATTCAAAACCGGACATTGCCAGCCTTTGCCCAATCATGTTTTCACCCATCCGGCGTGCAGCCGTTTCGCTGATGACGCATTTTTTGACATCATGTTCATCAATCAACCGCCCTTCCAGCAGACGCAAATCGAAAAATGAGAAAAAATGAATATCCGGAATAGAATATATTCGCCATGTTGCCTCTTCGGGATGCTCGCTCCATGATACAATGGCAGATACTGCTCCCGGATAGTTAATCATATTTCCGGGAAAGATCACAACATCGGATATATACGGTGATTCCGCCAAGCGGGATTTCACCGGTTCGGGGTTGGTTTCCATGCTGGACATCATCCCAAGGTACATCATAGCCACATTATCCACTTTCATGCCGAGGTCTGCGGAAACCATAAATTTCATCTGCCTGAAACTGACCAAAGCCACCATCATAAGAAAAGAAGCAATGATGATTTGTGCAGTACACAAGGAACGCTGAGCAGAATAGCGCGAAGGGCGGTTTCTTTTGCGAAAAAACACTCCTGTTCGGAAAATTCCATACATGACTGTCACCAGCAACACACAAACTCCGACGCTCCACACTATGGCGATGGCGACATCCTGCATATCCACGCCTGACAGCCATTCAAACGGCACTTGCAATGCTTTGACGATAATAACAGAAAGCAAAAACGCCACCACAACGGGCATTGCCGTTTCCCACAGGTACAACGCCACCAATCGGCGTTTGTCCGCACCCAAGGTTTTGCGCAGATTGAACTCATTGTTGCGGTTTAGTGTGCGGTGTACATTCAACGAGATGAAGTTGAAAACGGCGCCGAGGCAAGCCAACAGCAGCGCAATAGCGAAAATACGGACAAAAGCCAGACTGTATTTCATCTGCCACGAATGAAACGCCGTACGAACGCCGCTTAACGGGGTAAGGCTGAAACCTGTTTCGGCGTCTTCACCGAAAGTGATACCCGACAAGCGGTTGTTGATGCTTTGGATATTGGCGTCAGTATGTATTTTGTAAAATGAAACACAATTGAAAGGATAATTTTCTGCCACAGGCGACCAGTTGATTAACAACTCAAAATTAAAGTTGGTATGGCGTGGCAAGTCCTTGATAACGGCAACGATAGTGTGTGTTTTGATAACAGACTCGTTTCCGAAATACTGAGGTGTGATTTGTTTCAACTGTTTTCCGACCGGATTTTCGTTGCCAAACAACTTGTTTGCAGTACGTTGGGTCAAAATAATGCTTTGGGGCGTATGCTTGAACGAGGCTGCACTGCCCGCCACAAATTCAAACCGGAACAGATTCAGAAACGATGAATCAACCATGTCGAAATCCATGGAAAGTCTCGGCTGTTCTTCTATTTGAAAATAATCCAGTAAATCCAAATTGACAAAAGACATCTGTTCTAATTCCGGAATCTGAGCCGTCACGCCTTGGGCAGTCTTAAATTGTATCAAGTTTGTTTGCCCATCCTCATACGGTTGTGTGAGGATGTAGATATTTTGTGCATCGGGAAAGAAACTGTCATAAGTGGTTTCCCAGTGTATCCAATACCCGCCAAAAACGAGACAGGCTAATCCGAACGCAAGCCCGAATATACTTACCAACGATTGCGTTTTGTATTTCCACAGATTACGAAACGCGATTTTCAGATAATGCCTCAACATATTTTCGATTTTTAATTTTTAATTTTATACCTACGAAATGTTCGTAGAGTTACGAATGTTTCGTAGCCCTACGAAGTTTTCGTAGAACTACGAACCTTTCGTAATTATCTGTATTGTAACAATATAAATATTTTTACAATATTGCTTTTGTCACCAACTCGCCGTCGAACAGGTTGATGACTCGTTCGGCAAAACCGGCGTCGTGCTGGCTGTGCGTCACCATCACGATGGTGGTTCCTTCCTTGTTCAGTTCGGTGAGCAGGTTCATCACTTCCAGACCGTTTTTGGAATCGAGGTTACCTGTCGGCTCATCGGCGAGGATGATTTTCGGACCGGCTACCACGGCGCGGGCTATGGCAACGCGCTGTTGCTGACCGCCCGAAAGTTGCTGCGGAAAATGTTTGGAACGATGCGTGATTTGCATCCTTTCCATGGCTTCATTCACCCGTTTTTTCCGTTCCGACGTCGGGATGCCCATGTAGAGCAAGGGCAGTTCAATGTTTTCATACACATTCAACTCGTCTATCAGGTTGAAACTCTGGAACACAAAGCCGATGATGCCTTTGCGCAACTGCGTGCGTTTGGATTCCGGGTACTGCGCCACATTTGTGCCGTCGAGGTAATAACTGCCGCCTGTGGGATTGTCTAACAGCCCGAGAATGTTGAGCAATGTTGACTTGCCGCAACCCGACGGTCCCATAATGGCGACAAATTCGCCCGCATTGATTTCGAGGTTGACGTTGTTCAACGCTCTGGTTTCCACTTCTTCCGTACGGAAGACTTTTTGAAGATTCTCTGTTTTAATCATGGTTTTTACTATTTACTGTTTCAAATTTAAGATTTAACATTATTTATTTTAGAATTTATTTTTGTCCTTTTATCCTTTATTCTTTATTCCCTTTTTAACGATTCCACGGGATTTTCCACGCTTGCCTTGTACACCCGCCAACCGATGCACAACACGATAATACCTCCCAAAGCGATGAAAATGGCGAAGTAAATCCATGCGCTGATTGTCGTTTGTAAAATGTATTGTTCTATCCATTTTTTCATTACAAAATAACTGACAGGAAAGGCAATAACTGCCCCGATGAGCAACAAAAGCAGATATTCTCCGAAAAACAGTTTTAGAATCTCTTTGACGGTGGCGCCGTTGATTTTGCGGATAGCCATCTCTTTTTGCCGTTGTTCGCAGGCAAGCGTCACGAGCGAAAACAACCCGAATACCGAAATCAGAATACATACCAAAGATATGATGCTCAGCAGTTTGCTTAGCATAGTTTCCGACTTTATGTAACTGTCGTATTCTTCTTCGGCATTTGGTAATTGCAAATATGCGTTAGGATATTCTTTTTTAACTAAGGTTTCAATATGCTTTTTGCAAACATCCCAAGTACCCGAATGATAGCGCAGTAAAATGTTATCGTCACTTCCGCTCATATTCTTAAATTTACCGGCAAAGATAGTAGGTTTTACAGGTATCACCGGCGAATTGACGGCAATGTCTTTGAAAACTCCTAAAACGGTCATTTCCCACGGCTCTTCTTTGCTCCCAGTGCTTACGTGTTTACCCACCGCTTCTTCCCTGCTCCACCCAAAGACTTTGACGGCTGCTTCATTCAGCCAA
>JAISKR010000260.1 GCA_031260845.1 Bacteroidales bacterium | reverse complement strand
GGCGTTGGCAAGCCTTACGATGCGGATATCGACCTGCGTACGGAAGATTTCATCACCGCTTATTGTTTGGCAAGGATGAACGGCAAAAAAACACCGGTATATAACGCCAACTTTGCCGTAAAACCTGCTCAGGATGCTGTGATACAGGAGATTTTGAGAATTTGTAAATAAAACAACAGATAGTAAAATGAGACGAGTATTATTATTTCTATTTTTGTGTGTGATGGGGATTCGGACGCTTTTCGCACAAGATCCCGCCCGTTTTTTCAACCAGAGCGATTTGGTGATTAGCGGCGTTTATTACTACCCCGAACATTGGGACGAATCGCAGTGGGAGCGCGACCTCAAGCAAATCAAGGACTTGGGGTTCGATTTTGTGCATTATGCCGAATTTGCCTGGGCGCAAACAGAGCCTTCAGAAGGCGTGTATGATTTCGGCTGGCTCGACCGCGCCGTGGATATTGCCGCCCGCAACGGCTTGAAAGTGATTATGTGCACGTCTACCGCCACCCCGCCCGTTTGGTTGGTTCGCCAACATCCCGATGTGTTGCTGGAACACGAAAACGGCACAAAGTCCGACCATGGCTCGCGTCAGCATCCTTCCATATACAATAATTATTATCGGACTTATTCCCTGAAAATGATTGACCGGTTGGCGGAACATTTCGGCACAGACGCGCGTATCATGGGTTGGCAATTGGACAACGAACCCAGACCGACGCGCGATTACGGAGCCGATGCACAACAGCGGTTTCGCAATTGGCTGCAAAAGAAATACGCCAACATCAACGCTTTGAATCAAGCCTGGGGCACGGCTTTCTGGAGCCAGACCTACGCAAATTTCGAGCAAATAAACATCCCGCGCGTGTCGCAGCAGTTCATGAATACGCACCAGATATTGGACTACAACCGTTTCACCACGGATGAAATATCCAATTATCTTGACGAACAGGCAATCGCCATCCGCAAATATGCGAAAAACGGACAATGGATTACCACCAACTACATCCCCGACTATGGCAGCGGTCACTTGCGCAAGAGCGATGCGCTTGATTTTCACACCTATACCCGCTACATGGTGTTTGGCGACAACTACGGCGTCGGTCGCAAAGGCTATCGCTTGGGACCGGTGGAGCGCATTGCCAAAGCCAACGATTTTTTCCGCACCATCGACGGTCTTTATGGCGTCATGGAACTGCAACCCGGGCAGGTAAACTGGGGAAGAATCAATCCGCAACCGTTGCCGGGCGCGGTTCGTTTGTGGCTGTGGCACACTTTCGCCGGAGGCAGCCGGTTGGTGTGCACCTATCGCTATCGCCAGCCCATTTACGGAACGGAACTGTATCATTATGGTATCGTCGGTCCGGATGGAGTAACACCCACGCCGGGCGGATTGGAATACGCCAAATTCATGCAGGAAATAAAAGAGATACGGACAAAATACCGGAAAAATGCAGCCAATCCCGCACCTTACGAGCACCGCCGCACCGCAATGCTGCTCAATCACGAAAATGAGTGGGAAATGGAAAAGAATAAACAAACCACCGAATGGAATACCGAAAACCACGTGGATAAATATTACAGCGCCCTGAAAAATTTTGGCGCTCCGGTCGATTTTATTGACGAGCGGAATGATTTTTCAAAATATCGCGTCGTTGTTGCGCCGGCTTACGAAATGGTTGACGCGGCGTTGGTGCAACGCTGGAAACAATATGTGGAACAAGGTGGAAATATGGTACTTACCTGTCGCTCGGGACACAAAAACCGCAACGGACAACTGTTTGAAACGCCTTTTGCAGCATCTATTGCTCCGTTAATCGGTGCAAAAATAGATTTCTACGATTTGCTGCTGCCCCAAACGCCTGACAACGTTTTGTTTGAGCAACAAAAATACCCATGGACAAGTTGGGGCGAAATTTTGATTCCCGACAAGGAAACGGAAACCTGGGCAAGTTACTTGGGCGACTTTTACGAGGGACGCCCTGCCATTACTTTCCGTCGGCTGGGAAAAGGCAGTGTGACCTACATCGGCGTGGATTCGCAAAACGGACAGTTGGAAAAGGCGACGCTCGCCAAACTCTATGCCCGTCTGAACATCCCGCTGTTGGATTTGCCTGCAGGACTGCACATTGAGTATCGCGACGGATTCGGCATCGCCGTAAACTATGCCGACAAATCGCATACTCTGCCGCTGCCCAATGGTACGCAATATCTGATTGGCGGCAAAGAAATTCCTTGTGCCGGCGTTTCTGTCTGGTTAGAGTGAGGTTATGATACCGCAGTCCGTTTGGAGATGACAAGTAGAAATCAAATAAATAAAACGGTAAAAATATAAATAAAAATAGTAACTTTGCAGTCCAATTTTTTTTTAAAGTATTATGATTATAGTTAGCGGATTAGATATTCAGTTTGGTAAGCGCGCATTGTTTCAGGATGTGAATCTTAAGTTTGTATCGGGTAATTGTTATGGTATTATCGGTGCTAACGGTGCGGGTAAATCTACTTTTTTACGCGCTATCAGCGGCGATCTTGAGCCTACGCGGGGCACGATTACTCTCGGTCCGGGCGAACGTCTTTCCGTATTGTCGCAGGATCACTTCGCTTACGACGAATATACCGTCCTCGACGCCGTTCTGATGGGTCACTCCATATTATGGGACATAATGAGCGAGAAAAATGCAATATATGCAAAAGAGAATTTTACGGACGAAGACGGTATACGCGCATCGGAGCTTGAGGAAAAATTCGCTGAAATAGAGGGATGGAACGCGGAGAGCGATGCTGCTTCGTTGCTGAGCGGGCTTGGTATAAAAGAAGAAATTCACTATAAACTGATGAAAGATCTGAGCGGTAAGCAGAAGGTTCGTGTGCTGCTGGCGCGCGCTTTGTTCGGAAAGCCCGATAACCTGCTGCTCGACGAGCCTACAAACGACCTTGACCTTGAGACCGTTTCGTGGCTTGAAAATTATCTTTCGAATTTCGAACAGACGGTTCTGGTAGTGAGCCACGACCGCCATTTCCTTGACTCAGTCTGCACACATACGGTTGATATCGACTTCGGCAAATTGAAACTTTTCTCCGGAAACTATGGTTTCTGGTACGAATCGAGTCAATTGGCTCTGCGTCAGCAGCAGCAGCAGAACAAAAAAGCCGAGGAGAAGAAAAAGGAACTCGAAGAGTTTATACGCCGTTTCAGCGCCAATGTGGCTAAGTCAAAGCAGACTACAAGCCGCAAAAAGATGATTGAAAAGCTTAATATTGAAGAGATTGAACCGTCGTCAAGGCGTTATCCGGGAATTATTTTCACCCCTTCGCGCGAGCCGGGAAACCAGATACTCGAAGTCAGCGGGCTGAAGAAATCTATTGATGGCGAAGTGTTGTTCCGCGATCTTAACTTTAATGTGGAGAAAGATGATAAGATTGTTTTTATCAGCCATGACCCGCGTGCTATGACCGCTTTAGTCCAAATTGATAACGGCGAAGAAGAAGCCGATGCCGGTACTTTTAAATGGGGACAGACTATTACAACGGCATATCTTCCGCTTGATAATGCTAAATTTTTTAACTCCGACTATAATCTTATCGACTGGCTTAGTCAGTTTGCCGGTGATACTAATGAGGTGTTTCTTAAAGGTTTCCTTGGACGTATGCTATTCTCGGGCGAGGAACTTTTGAAGAAGGTCAGTGTTTTGTCGGGAGGCGAGAAGATGCGTTGCATGATTTCGCGTATGATGCTAAGAGATGCTAATACGCTTGTGCTTGACACGCCTACGAACCATCTCGACCTTGAATCTATTCAGGCGTTTAATAATACACTTATCAACTTCAAAGGCAACATTCTCTTTTCGAGCCATGACCACGAATTCATTCAGACCGTAGCCAACCGCGTTATCGAACTCACGCCGAACGGAAATATAGATAAGATGATCGAATACGATGATTATATCACCGATCCTAAGATTGCGGAATTACGTGCGAAACTATACAAATAAGAGTATGTCGAGTATGATAAAATTAATGCTTAAACTCAAACATTTTTAACAATGTTTTTTAGTTCGTTGAAGTCCT
>JAISKR010000242.1 GCA_031260845.1 Bacteroidales bacterium | reverse complement strand
TGCCGGAAGTATAACTGATATTGGCGTAATCGCTGCCTGTTATTTGCGAACTGATTTGGTGAACGGCGTCAGGCGCCTCTTGCAGATACGCATCACCCATTTTGCAAAGTTCCGTCAAGGATATTTCGTTGGCTTGGTATTCCTTTTGCTCGTCCATCACAATCACTTTTGCCAACAGGGGCAACGAAGCGGTGATAGCGCGTACTTTTGCCAATTGACCGCCTGACGTCATGATATACTTCGATTCCGAATGTTGCAAACGGAAAATCAGGTCATTGCTTTCAGCCAACTTGATAGACAGGGGAACATTGACCGCTCCGGTATGCAAAATAGCCAATTCGCCTGTTATCCAGTCGTTTCGCCCTTCGGAAAGCAAGGCTATCTTGTCCCCGCGCGTCACGCCTAAGCGTAGCAAACCCGCCGCCAATCGCTGCACCTGCTCGTTGGTTTGCCGATAAGTGGTCGGTTCAAAAGTATCTGTTTTCTTTTCCCACAAGAATGGATTGTTACCGTAGTTTGCAACACATTCCTCAAAAAATTGAATAATTGTTTTCATGTTGACACTGATTTTAAAGGTTTAATATCATAAATTCTACGCGGCGGTTCAGGTCGCGTCCTTCTTTGGTTTCGTTATCGGCTATCGGTTGTGAACTGCCTACGCCTTTGTATTGTACGCGCTCTTTCTCTATACCGTTGTCGGTCAGATAGTCTGCCACCGATTTCGCCCTCTCCAACGAAAGGGGTAGATTGTGGGTTTCGCTGCCGAAATTGTCCGTATGTCCGGTTATCGTAATGTGATAATTCGGATGCGTTTGCAAATAGTTGACTAATTTGTTCAATTCAAAATGTGATTCCGGCAGCAGCGCACTCAAATCAAAGTCGAAATAAACATGGTCAAGTATGTAGAGTTTCTCCGGTTCGGGTTCCCATTTAATGCTGTATGGCACCACCGACACGTCGTCCACAAAATAATAGCCCAACACTTTTTCGGTGCTCCGATAACTCTTTTTCAGAGCGCGGTTGGGGCGAATGTAATGCACCAAACTGTCGTTGAACGGATAAAAGCCGCCGATGGCAATATACTGTTCTCCCCCTTTCGCGGTGTAAAAACCGGTAATAGGCGTCCAGTTGACGGTATCGGTGAGGTATCGTTCACGGGGGTTGCGCACTTGCGGGGGTTCATTCAGCAGGAAACCTGCAATTTGCATCCGGTTGTCGTTTTCTACCCGCACAGAGGAATTGGAAAAATACATTCCGAAATAACGGGTGCCTACATTGCTTGAATCGGAAAGGTTCACATAAAACTCAACCATATACATAGAGTCTTTTTCGAGCGGACGGATGAGTTTCACCGCCAAGGCTTCGTAACAAAAGGACACTCCGGCATAAGCATCGCCGGTTCGCGCTTCCTGATGCCCGAACATATTGTTCGGCACGCTGAAATTCTGGATGATTTCCATCGGATGTCGGGCTTGGTATTCGTATGTCTGGTAGATATTGGCGCAACGATGAAAATAATCAGCCGAAAAATTGGGAAACAAGTTCCATGACACCACACCGCCAATGTAATCAGCATCTTTCGGGCAAGCACGTGTTTGCTCAAAACTGGGGTTGGGCACCAAATTTTCTCCTGTGACCACGTAATTCTGTCCATATCCTGCCAAAAAGCGGATACTCAACAAAGAAAAACACACAATTTTTTGTAAAATACGCATCATATATATGTTACATACAAAAATAGCGCCAAAAATTGATTATTCATCCGTTTTTATGCTACGTTTAATATATTGATATACTTGCTCCAATTCGATACCGTTTGCTCTTGCTATGGCTTCACAATCATCATATTCTGCCTTGCTTTTCAACTCTTTACCGTTCAGAAAAGCCTTTTTTACCCGTATTTTTCCCCAAGGCGTATCGACAGTTTCGATGCTGCGGTCAAGCATTTTTTTCCGGACAAAATGGCTTCGCAATCCCAAAGTGGTGGTTTCGGTGAACAGTATGTGCTCTATATCAGTCGTTTTTTCGGGCGAACAGAGAACAGACAGTAAGACAGCCGGTCTGCTCTTTTTCATGATGATATTTTGCAGAAAAACGTCGGCGGCGCCGGCTGCGAAGAGTTTTTGCATGACGAAAGGGTAGCGTTCGGGGTTCATGTCGTCAATGTTGCACTCCAACATTACCGCGTCAACCGTGGTGACGGAAGACCGATTGTCGCCGGTTGAGCCGAGGCACACGCGCAACACATTGGGAATCTCACCGCTATCGCGATGCCCGATGCCGTAACCTGTTTTGGTGACGGTAAAAGCGGGCATTTCAGTAAACTCATCTGCCAAAGCAGCCAAAATGGCTACTCCTGTGGGGGTAGCGGTTTCAAAAGGCACAGCGCCGAACTTCATCGGCTTGCCCTGCATGATTTCGAGCGTGGCAGGCGCCGGAACGGGAAAAACGCCGTGGGCGCAATGTACAAAGCCACCGCCCATCTCAACCGGCGACGCAATAATACGGTCTGGTTTCAGGTAATCGATACAGATAGCCGCACCTACAATGTCCACTATCGAATCAATGGCGCCCACTTCGTGAAAATGCACCTCGTCAATGGGCTTTCCGTGTATTTTGGCTTCTGCCTGTGCCACTAACCGGAAAATATCCTTGCTCATGCCTTTCACCTTGTCCGACAGTTGGCTGTGGTTGATAATGTGTTCAATATCATGCAAATTGCGATGCTCATGATGCTCGTGATGTTGATGGTGATGCTCGTGTGTCAGCGACACATTGACTTGTGTGCCGGTGATGCCTCTGCGCTGTTCTTCCGAAAACTGAATGTCGTAGCCGTCAATGTTCAGTTTTTGCAGTTCTTTTGTAAGATAATCGGTCGGAACGCCAATATTGGTAAGGGCAGCCAGATTCATATCACCACTGATTCCTGCAAAACAATCATAAAACAAAATTTTCATAGTGAAATTTTCAATAAATCAGGACAAAATTACACATTTTTTTTAGTACGAGCGTTTTTTTTTGATTAATTTAACGAATTGTGATTTTGCCGACATTGACAGTCATCTCGTTAATGCTTTTTTGACAACAAATGAAAAAATAATTAAAAAACATTGTAAATCAAAAAAAGTGATTTATCTTTGCACGTCATAATATAAAGAAGTAGAATCATCTAAATAATTAGTAATAATGTATTTAACGGCTGAAAAGAAGCAAGAGATTTTCACACAGTATGGCAAGGAAGTTGCCAATAC
>JAISKR010000071.1 GCA_031260845.1 Bacteroidales bacterium | reverse complement strand
TTGTTATCCGGTTTACCACTGGTGCATCCTGCCAACAATGCTATCAAAAACAAAAAACTAATATTCTTCATCCTGCTATTGAATTACAGAATTATCGAATCGCTTTTGAGAGCCATCCTTTTCCAACGACGGTGAACCAGCCAAACAACAGGCCTATGAATCCATAAATAATCTCTACTGTTGCTGCGGTGCCGAAGGTTGCGTCAGGAACATAATTCATGATACCGAAGAAACAGCCCGAAGCCACGAACATCGCCGGTATGTAATCAATCCAGGGCACTTTTTCGAGGTAAAGCACGATGAACACTACAATAAATACGGCGACAGGTACGCAGAAGAAGGGCGTACAGGTAAACAATCCTGCGATGAGAATGATACCCACCGAAAAAGCGATGCCTACTATATAACCGATGGCGGCACGGATTCCGGCGCTTGCTGTGCCGGAGAAGAAATAGACTGCCCACGCTACGAATGCGATGTAGGTGAATCCGTTCACGGAACCAATAGGCATATAACCTTTCAATAACTGGTCAATACAAACGATGATAAATGCCAGCGCTGCGGTGTAGGCTGAGCCTACTGCAAAATTAATATTTTTCATAACTTTCTGTTTTATTTAACTTGTTTATTAATGTTTAAAATTCAAATTTTTAAAGTCCACGGTTTTCTAACTTCATTCGAGCGCAGTTTGTTGGCTTCTGCGTCGTTCACAAATTCCTCTTTGGCGGGATCCCAGCGCAACGGACGATTCAGTTCATACCCAATGTTGGTCAGGAAGCAAACAGAAGCGGTACGATGACCTATTTCTGCCGTACAGAGCGGTTGTTGACGGCTCTTGATGCAGTCCAACCAATTCTGGTAGTGGTCGTTGCTTTCGTACAATTTTATTTCGCCGTCGGTAAATACGTGCGAACTGAGTTTTCCGGGCAATGTTTCAAAAGTATCGCGACTGATGTCGATAATACCTTTTGTTCCGATGAATCTGACCGCATAACCGCGTCCGAAATCTTCATGTGTCACTTTCACGCCGTTTGCATACTCCAAAGTCAGGTATTTATGCTCTTTATCGGGCGGATAGATGGCAACAGGGCCGCTTTCGTCCATGCCCAAGCCCCATTGTGCAATATCGAACATGTGAGCGCCCCAGTCGGCGGTCATTCCGTTACCATATTCCTTGTAGTTGCGCCAGTTGGGGAACATTCCGTTTTCTACAGGGGGCGCCAGTTCCCAGTTGAAGTCATTAAAAACGGCCGGGCCAACCCAAAAATCCCAGTTCAGACCGGCAGGTACAGGCTCGGATTTCAGGTCAAATTTTTTGGGATGAGGCCCGCAACTTACTTTTACATCGGTTATGTCGCCGATATGTCCGTTTCTGACCAATTGGCAGGCATTGCGGAAATTTTTCCACGAACGTTGCATATTGCCTGTCTGGTTGATGCGTTTGTATTTTTCAATCGCCTGCACCATCAACCGCCCTTCTTCGATAGTGTGTGAATAGGGTTTTTCGCAATACACGTCTTTTCCTGCTTTTGCGGCTTCTATCACACAGATAGCATGCCAGTGGTCGGGCGTTGCGATGACTACCGCATCAATACTCTTATCGGCAAGCAACTTCCTGAAATCGGTATAAGTTTTTATACCTTTAGAGGCTTTGCCGGCATTGGCCAATGCCTTTTCTGCGTGCTCTTTGAACCGGTCTAATTTGCTTTGATAGACGTCGCAGGCGGCTACTATCTGTGCACGTTTGGCAAACTCGCCGGCAAGTCCGCGCGACTGAACGCCGTTGCCGATAAATCCAAGCGTTATTTCATCGCTTGGCGCTGTAAATCCTGTTCCGCCCAATGCACGGCGCGGAATAATTGTAAAAGCAGCCGCAGCCGCTAATCCTGTTCCCAGAAATTGTCTTCTTGAGACATTGTTTTGATTTTTACTCATGATCTTTTTTTATTAATTATTGAATTACTGTATTATTATCATTTGAACGGCGCTGACTTAAAATTGTACGTCGAAATTATTTTGTCTTTCGACAGGATGTTCAGCGTAAAAGCATATTCCTTTCCTTTCTCAAAAACCGCTTTGGAAGAGAAGAATACATTCGTCTTTTCGTAGGGTTTAAGGGCGGGAATGGCTTCGTTTCCGATTTCTATATTCTTGCCGTCCTTTTCAACCAACAGTTTAAGTGTAGTTGCCTGTGAGGCTACTTGTCCGAAATTTTGCACTTCGACACTCAGGTCTAAACCATCAACGCGAGGTGTAAATACCGGCGCAAGCGCAGAGAGTATCGGCTCGATGTAAGTGACATAAGGCAGTCGCGCATAACCGTATAGCAGTTTACCCTGCGGTGTTTTGCCAATCAGTTTGGGCGCAAATTCATCGGCGGTGATGCCGTTTCCGGCTGCATCGAAGGTGACAATCAGGTCGGCGCCCGATTTCTCCGTACTTTTCACTTTGGAGCCGCGTCCGAAATTGACTTCCGTCGAAGCGCCGAAGCGCAGGGATGCAAGGTCAATGTCCGTGTGCGGATTGAAACTCTGCTCGGCAGCGATTTTCAGACGGATGGTTTTCGTGGCGGCTGTGATGGGTTGCGTGTCGAGGATGGTCAGCAACAAACCGGGATTCAGCGGGATAGAAATGTTCTTTGAACTATGATTATCACTGCCTTTGTCGTCGTTTTTCAGAACATCAATCACGGCAAAATTAGCTTGGATGGCGCGTCCGTATTCATCCTGTAATATCTTTATCCG
>JAISKR010000001.1 GCA_031260845.1 Bacteroidales bacterium | reverse complement strand
ATACATACAAATCAATAGACGAATTGGTCAAACTCTACGAAACGGCAACGGCTCAGGATAACATTCTGATTCTTAATGTACCGCCCGACCGCGACGGAAAGCAACGGGATAAAGATATTACCTTGTTAATCGAATTGCGCCGGGCGTTAAATCTATAACTGCCATTTCCATGAAAGCCCGCAGGTAAATTGTTTTTAGAAAACCAACGACAACACGGTAATAATCAGCACGCCTGCAATGAACACCCAGGCGTAGAACTGTATCTGTCCGCTCTGCACAACTTTTACAGCCGTTGACAGTTTGTTGGTTGTCCATCCGATGCCGTCCATCGTGCCGTCAATGATGTGGCGGTCGAACCACGCAATGGGCATGGAAATGTATTTGAAAATCACGCTTTTGGTGATGAATATCCAGACTTCGTCCAAATAGAATTTATGAAGCGCGGCGCGGTAAAAACCGCCGATAGAAGCCACCACCTTGTCGGGCAGGTCGCTGCCTTTCATATACATCTTCACAGCAACGAAAATTCCCGTTAAGGCTACCAAAACGCTCGGAATGGCTACCCATCCGTCAAGATGAGTGGCGAAAGGCGTATTATCGCTGCTTATCCAGTCTGAAAAAGGCAGAATACCCGTTACGACCGACAACAGCGCAAGGAACATCAACGGAATGGACATTGCCCAAGGTGATTCGTGCGGTGTGTGATGTCCGTCGTAGGATTTGGCTTTGCCCCAGAATATGTTAAAATAAAGGCGGAACATATAGAAAGCGGTTAAACCGGCTACCACCCACAAAGTGAGATATAAAATTTTGTCATGATGATAGGCGGCTGCCAGAATTTCATCCTTGCTCCAAAAACCTGAAAACGGCGGAATACCTGCAATTGCCAAACAGGCAATCAGGAACGTCCAATTCGTGATGGGCATATATTTACGAAGGTTGCCCATCTCGCCCATTTCGTTGCTGTGTACGGCGTGTATCACAGAGCCGGCGCCGAGGAACAGCAGCGCTTTGAAAAAGGCGTGCGTAAAGAGATGGAACATCGAAGCCATATACCCTAAGCCATCGTGTCCGCCGAAGCCCGAAACGCCCAGCGCCACCAGCATATACGCTATTTGCGAGATGGTGGAAAAAGCGAGTACCCGCTTGATGTCCGTCTGCGTGATGGCGATGATGGCGGCAAACAGCGCGGTGAAAGCGCCAATGTAGCCAATCATGGTCAGCACATCGGGCGCCGCGAAAAAATAGACAGGAAACAGGCGGGCTACCAAGTAAACGCCTGCCACCACCATGGTAGCGGCGTGTATCAACGCCGACACCGGTGTAGGTCCTTCCATGGCGTCGGGCAGCCAGATATGCAGCGGAAACATTGCCGATTTACCGGCTCCACCCATGAAGATAAGCGCCATTGCCCATGTTGCCACGGACAACCCAAGAAATGATGCGCCTGCGGTGGACGAAACCGCCAACGAAGCATGGTTGGCAGTGAGCAAACCAAAGTCGAATGTGCCGGTGTAGTACGACAACAACAAAATGCCAATCAGAAAACCAAGGTCGGCAAAGCGGGTGACGATAAAAGCCTTCTTGGATGCAGCCACAGCCGACGGTTTGGTGTAGTAAAAACCGATGAGCGAATAGGACGACACTCCCACCAATTCCCAAAAGATATACATCTGAAAAATGTTAGTAGCCACCACCAATCCAAGCATGGAAAAACTGAAAAGCGACAACAGCGCGTAATAACGCTGAAAGCCCTTCTCGCCGTGCATATACGCCATACTATATATGTGTACCATCAGCGACACCGTGGTAATCACCACCAACATCATCACTGAAATCGGGTCGAGCAGGATGCCGAGGTCAATGTGCAACTTGTCCGTAAAGCGCAACCACTCCGTTGAGAGCGGGATGATTTGCCGAAAAACGCCTTCTACTTTTCCCTCTACAAAAAAATAGCGAAAAGCGGTCAGATACGACAATACAGCGGCAACCGACATACCCAGCGTCCCGATAATGCCGGCAGCGCGATGGCTCATTCTCATTCCTATAAGTCCCAGTGTCAGAAACATTAGCAATGGGACAACTACTATCAATAATGTAAATTCCATGTTGTTATTTTTACCGCGCAAAAATAATTATTTTTTTTGGAATAGACGTTGATTTTGTTGATTTGTTCTTTAATTTATCCGGCTCAAATCACCCAATATCCTCCATATCGCTGATATTGTTCAGTATGGCATATACGGCTAAGCCCGGCAGCGAGCGGATGCCCGTTTTCTCGATGATGTTTTTGCGGTGGGCGATTGCCGTATGTACGCTGATGACGAGTTTTGTCGCCACTTCCTTGTTGGACAGCCCCTGCAACAACAGTTTCAGAACGTCTTTTTCGCGTGCCTCAGGCTTTGCGTGGCAGGCGGTTTGTTGTGCTTTTGCAGGTGGCGCAGTTTGTTCACAATGGTTTCGCCGGAATCGGTGATGTAGATGGTTTCGTCGAACTGTGCCAGCATTTCCTTGTCGTGATATTGGTAGATAAGTCCCACGATGATGGTTTTTTCGCTGATATGTCCTCCTCGTTTTCCTTCGCCTTTTTGCCACAAATCGGGGTTGATAATCACCAAATCAGGCTCGGCGTCTTTGAAGGCGGGCGACCATTCATCGGGATGTTCCAAACTGCCTATCCGCTGGCAAAGATTGGCGCCGCGCAGCAGTACGGTCAGCCCTTCCCTGATGATGTGCGACTTGTCGATAATGGCGATGAATTTAAACATGGCTGGTTGTGGCTTTTTCGTTACTTTTTTTTTCAACCTCGCGCACCGACGGCGCCAGCACATAATCTTCAAGATGGTTGTGATAAGCCAACTGTTTCTCGAAAGAGAATAGATAATAAAGGATTCGGCGACGGTAGCCGGTATCCGTCTCTTCGGGCATATACTTGATGAGAATGTTTTTCAGGTCGTAGAGTTTCTGCCCGATGTCCGTATGGTTTTTTTCAAACTCATGTATGGCAAAGCCTTTGGTGCGGCGGTTTTCGAGTATGGCGTCGATGTAGGGAAACACCGTTTCTTCTTCGTATTTGAAATGTTCGTGCACTTCGCGAATGTATCCGTCGAAAAACGAAATGAGCATTTTGCCGTGTTTCTCTGATACCTCGTCGGCAAACGAGGCGATGAGCGCTTTGAGTTCCGGTATTTGCTTCTGATTGAAACCCGTATGCGAATTTTTCTGAAACGCAAGCAAATCGCTCAAAGCCTCTTTGGGTATGGTCTTTCCGTGCGGCAAACGGTTGCAGTAGGTAGCCACAATCGCCGTCAGCGCATCAAGGTTGAGTTGGTAACGCTCCGCAATTTCACGGATACTTGCCTCGCCAAAGCCAAGCCTGATATTCAAATGGGACAACGCACCGAGGATGTCGGGATATTCGAGAATCAACTCCGACAGTTTGCTGTCTGCTCCTATAAGCAATTCAATCTGATACATGATACTTCATTTTAGAATGACAAAAGTACGCAATATCCGCCATAAATCAATATTCATAATCCACCTGAATTTTGTGCAAAGGAACGGCTAAAATGCAAGTCATGCAATCGCTATTTGTGGGTATTTTTCGGAAATGGGATAACTGAAAGTAGTGATTCAATAGTGATTCGATAGTGAGACATTGTGATTCGGTTGTCTTACTATCTCAATTGACACTGTCAGGTGCAAGCACACTGACAGGTCAAACGCCCGCCCACCAAGACCTGACAGGGTCGCCTCGACCTATCAGTGTCAGATAATTCAGTCTTTCAATGCCGTTGAAATTCGTGGGGATGCCATCCGGCGGTGTTGCAATGATGAGCGTGAGTTCAATTAGTAAATGCGAATTTATCTTAAAAAATGTCATAATCCAAAAACATTTGTAACTTTGCCGCATTAATTTTATACAAATGAAAAAAGTAAATCAATTAACAGTAATCGCATTGTCGGCAATAATGTTGTTCGGCGGCTGCAAGGACGACAAGGACAGCGACAAGACCATTGCCGTAACGAGCGTGAGTATTAGCCCTGCCACCTTGTCATTAGTAGAGGGGAGTTCTCAAACGCTCAGCGCTACCGTAGCG
>JAISKR010000348.1 GCA_031260845.1 Bacteroidales bacterium | reverse complement strand
AGTTTTTCGGAAGCGCTTTCCGAAAAACAGCGTTTTGCGGATTATATCACGCTGTCGGACAATTTAGCGTTGCGATTCAGCGTTGACCTCAACATATTGAAGATTTATCCAACCACCCGCGAAACGGGTACGCTCACCCTGAGCATACGAAAGGGGCTGAAATCATACGCAGGCAAGAGTTTTTCCGAAAATATCGAACGGGAATTGCTGTTTGAACAATTAAAACCTGCGGTTAAATTTGTCGGGAAGGGCGTTATCCTTCCCAATTCCAACGGTCTGAATGTCACGTTTCAAGCCGTTAATTACAAGGCGGTGGATGTGGAAATTTACCGCATTTACGAAAGTAATATCCTACAATTCCTGCAAATCAACAAGTTGGATGAGTCGGATGAAATGTACCGCGTGGGAAAAAATATTGTCAATAAACGGATTAACCTGTCAGACAAGAAAGCGGTGAACCTGTCCGTCTGGAATACCTTTTCCTTAGACCTTTCCGAATTGATTTCACCCGAACCGGGCGCCATTTACCGCATCGGCTTGACCGGTCGCGACAAAACGGCGGATGACAGCAACGATGACGACGGCGATTATTATTATGACGGATATTACAAGTCCTATCGCGACCGACACCGCAATATATTAGCCACCGACATAGGATTGACCGCGAAAAGCGGCGACGGTGGAAAGGAAATTTACGTGCTTGCATCCAATCTGATTACCGCCATCCCGATGAACAGCATACAGGTGACGGCATACGACCATTTCAACCAGAAAGTGGGCGAGGGAACGACCGACAAAGACGGTTTGACAGTGCTTCACTGCTCGGAAGCGGCTCAGGTGTTAGTGGCTCAGGAAGGCAAACAAAAATCCTACCTCAAATTGGATTACAACGCATTGTCGCTTAGCAATTTCGATGTGTCAGGCACAGATGCTCAAAGCGGTTTGAAGGGTTTTATCTATGGCGAGCGTGGGGTGTGGCGTCCGGGTGATACTATTTTCCTCGCTTTTATGTTGGAAGACAAGGACAAAACGTTGCCGGCAAACCATCCTGTCAATTTTGAACTGCACGACCCCAACAATCAGACGATTAGCAAGCAGGTGAAGACGTCGAGCGTCAACGGATTGTACCGTTTCACAACGCCCACCGGCAGCGACGCCTTGACAGGCAACTGGGATGCGAGAATTGAGGTTGGCGGCAAGTATTTTTCCAAAACACTGAAAGTGGAAACCGTTAAACCCAACCGGCTCAAAATAGATTTGACTTTCGACCACACGCCTTTCCTCAGCAATGAAGGAATGAAAGGAAAAATGAGTGTGCATTGGCTGCATGGTGCGGTTGCCCGCAATTTGGAAGCGCGTATCACGGCACGGATAAGCAAAGCAGAAACCACGTTCAAGGATTTTGCCGATTACACCTTTGAAGACCGCAGTATTTCTTTCTATTCAGATGAAAAAACGCTGTTGGAAAGCCGTTTGAATGAAAACGGCGAATTGAGTTTTTCAAAAGATTTGGATGTGGAAGAAAGTCCGGGTAAATTGCGGGTTTTCCTGTCCACACGGGTGTTTGAGGAAGGCGGCGATTTCAGCATCAACGAAATGGTGACCACTTACTCGCCCTACAAGTCCTACATAGGTATCAAGGCGCCTAATGGCGACGGTTATTACAAACGTTTGGAAATAGGCGAAGAGCAGACCTTTGATGTGGCTACACTGAAAGAAACCGGCGAACCGGTGAGCCGTCGCAATGTGAAAGTGGATGTTTACAACGTAGGATGGCGTTGGTGGTGGTCGAGTATGCGAGGCGACGCCGTTTATTCGTCAGGCAGTTATTCGACGCCCTCTTTTTCCACTACCATCAACACACAGAACGGTAAAGGCGAATTTAAGCACACGTGGAACCAGAGCGGCTATTACATTATAAAGATGACCGACTCTGAGAGCGGACACGTTTCGGCTATCCCTGTGTATGCCAGTTATCCCTACTGGTATGGCGATGATGACGGTGAGGCGAAGAATGGCGCCACTTTGTTGCAACTTTCTTCCGCAAAGCCGGCATATTCCGTTGGCGAGGACGCTGTTATCACTTTTCCTGCGGCAGAAGGCGCAAAAGCATTGGTTTCCATCGAGTCAGGTTCTAAAATCAGGCGAACTTTCTGGGTATCGTGCAAAGACGCCAACGGACTTGTTTCTATTCCCGCCACTGCGGATATGGTGCCCAACGTTTATGTACATATATCGCTGATACAGCCTCATGCGCGTACAACCAACGACGCACCGATACGGCTTTACGGCGTGATTCCGCTGTTGGTGGAAGACCTGACAACGAAATTGCAGCCTGAGATTGCCATGCCGGAGGTGTTGAAGCCCGAAGAGCCTTTCACCGTCAAGGTGAGTGAGAAAAACGGACAGTTGATGAGTTATACCTTAGCCATTGTGGATGACGGTTTGTTAGACCTCACGAATTTCAAGACGCCCGACCCGTGGAAACTGTTCTATGCCCGTGAAGCATTGGGTATCCGCACATGGGACATTTACGATTACGTCATTGGCGCTTACGGCGGCAAGATTGAACAACTGTTTTCCGTCGGCGGTGACGATGAATTAGGCGCGGGCGGTGCAACAGAAAAATCAAAGGCACAGCGTTTTAAGCCGATAGTACGCTATTTTGGACCCTTCACAGCAGAAAAAGGCAAAACCAACGAGCATAAAATCACGTTGCCGCCTTATGTAGGCTCGGTGCGGACAATGGTGGTAGCCACTAACGGACACGGCTTCGGCGCTGCGGAAAAAACCACGCCTGTGCGCAAAGCCCTGATGACATTAGCCACCCTGCCGCGCGTAGTCGGTCCGGGCGAGGAAGTTTGGCTGCCTGTCAATGTTTTTGCCATGGAAGACCACGTTAAACAAGTGAATGTGGAAATAAAAACCAACGAACTTTTCAGTATTGAGGGAAACAAAAAACAAAGCGTTTCTTTTGCCGCCACAGGCGACCAAACGGTCTATTTCCGGTTGAAAGTGAAGGATTACACGGGCGTCGGGAAGGTGACAGCCACCGTTAGCGGCAATGGCGAGAAGGCGGAACACAGCATCGAGTTGGATGTGCGCAATCCCAATCCGTTGGTTTACACTTTTGCGGAAGCGCTTGTAGAAGCCGGCAAAATATGGGACGGGGAATATACGCTGCCCGGAATGAAAAGCACCAACAAGGCAAACATTGAGGCGTCGTACCTTCCGCCCATCAATCTGGGAAAACGCTTGCAATATCTCATCCAATATCCGCACGGATGTATCGAACAAACCACCTCGTCGGTATTTCCACAGGTATATTTGGAAAATGTCATGGATTTGAGTCCTTTGGCTAAGCAAAATATTGAAAACAATATCAAAGCGGGACTTGACAGATTGCGGCGATTCATCACACCGCAAGGCGGTTTCGGCTATTGGCCCGGCGACCACACGCCTAACAGTTGGGGTTCAAGTTATGCAGGACATTTCATGCTCGAAGCGGAAAGCAAGGGATACGCTCTTCCTTCCGGTCTGAAACAGTCTTGGTTGCGCTATCAGACAAGTCGTGCAGGCAACTGGAAAAGCAACGAAGGCGATGAATTAGGGCAGGCATACCGGCTTTACACGCTGGCGCTGGCAAAACAACCCGACCTGAGCGCCATGAACAGGCTGAAAGAGTCGTCTAATCTGTCAGCACTTGCCAAGTGGCGATTGGCTGCGGCGTATTCCCTTGCAGGCAAGCAGGATGTAGCCCAATCGCTGACGGCAAGCATCGCTACTACGGCAGACGACTACAAAAATCGCTTCGACGTGAATTACGGTTCGGCAGAACGCGACCAGGCAATGATTCTGGAAACATTGACGCTGATGCAGGACAGAACAAAGGCTTTCCCCGTTGTGAAACGTCTGTCTGACGCTCTCAACACCGACCGGTGGATGAGCACCCAGACAACAGCGTACAGTTTGATGGCAATAGCCAAATATGCAGCCGGTGAAAAGGGCAGCAAACAGATAAACGTGGAATATACCGATGCGGAAGGCAAGCAGCAGAAGGCGGAAAGCAAGATGCCTGTGTGGCAAGCCGATTTGAACGTTTCAAATGAAAAAACAGGCAACGCAAAGACAAAATTCCGCAACAACAGCGAGATACCTCTGTACGTCAGGGTAACAGCATCGGGAATACCGACGCCGGGCGATGAAGAAGCCTCTTCGCACGGATTAGATATTTCTGTAAGATTTGTAAATGAGCAAGATAACCCTGTCAATGTGTCAAAACTGGCACAAGGCAGCGATTTTAAAGCCATAGTGACGGTGAGCAATCCGAGTGGCAACGGTTATTACAGCAATCTTGCGCTGACCGAGATATTCCCGTCGGGCTGGGAAATTGTGAACACCCGCCTGAACGATGGCAGCACGGCGAGCGGCTCATCTAATTTTGACTATGTTGATATACGTGATGACCGCGTTTTGACCTACTTCGGTTTATCGTCGGGCAGCAAAAAAACCTTTGTGGTGCAACTGTCGGCAGCCTATCGCGGGCGTTTTTATCTGCCGGCTTTCGCGTGCGAAGCCATGTACGATGCAACCGTCAAAGCAAATAGCGAAGGAAAATGGGTGGAAGTTGTTGAATGATTAAATATTAGGGAAACAGAATTTTGGCAAAGTTTTTGTACTATATTATAGTTTATACTTATATCTGATTTGAATAGAAAAGGGCATACATTGAAGAGATTGAAAAATCAAGCACAAAACCGCCTGATATGCGGCTTCATGTTCTGTGTATGCTTGTTTTGTGCCGTAACGGAAACACAAGCGCAAAGCGATATTACGGTTTCAACTGATGCAGGAAATTGCAGTGCGGTGGTAAACGGTCTGGAATTTATTCCGCTTGTTTTGCCGGCAGGAATCGTAAGTTATACGCTTAGCGGCGCAACTACCACTTCTACCAATGGTAATACCACTGATGCAAGTGGAAATGTTTTTAATAAAGGGGTTACAACGGTAAAATATTTTGATGATTTAGTACCGGTTCATCAGTTTACCGTTACGGTGAACGATGAGGAAGAACCGGCACTGAATAATAAGCCTGCAATAGAAATATTTCTGAGAACAAACGGCAGTTATATCCTTAGAGCAGACACGCTGTTAAATTCTGCCAGCGATAATTGTGTTATCCTCGATACTCTTATTAAGAGAACTGATGGGGGAAATTACGCAAAAACCGTTACCCTTAACTGCGGTGATGCTGACTCTTCGGTTAATGTCACTATCAAACTTACTGACGTGAACGGAAATTTCACAGAAAAGATTTCATTAATAACGGTGAAAGATACCATTTCGCCCATTGTTGACAAAAAAACCACTCTGACAGGCTATCTGAACGGTGCAGGCGAATTCAGGTTAAAGGCAGACACGCTGATAAATTCTGCTACGGACAACTGTACGTCGGACTTGCGATACGAAGTGAGCCGTAATGGGGTAATTTACAAGGATACGCTGTTGTTCCACTGCGGCGATACCGTTGCTGCGGGCAAGGCGATTTTTGTAAAAGTGACCGACAAATCGGGCAATACGACCAACTGGGGCGCCACGATATTTGTGAAAGATACCATTTCGCCCATTGTTGACAAAATAACCACTCTGACAGGCTATCTGAACGGTGCAGGCGAATTCAGGTTAAAGGCAGACACGCTGATAAATTCTGCTACGGACAACTGTACGTCAGACTTGCGATACGAAG
>JAISKR010000326.1 GCA_031260845.1 Bacteroidales bacterium | reverse complement strand
CTATTCCTTTATTAAGGACTTGTTCCCGCTTTTGAAGTTCAGCAATAGCAATAATCTTATGTTGAACATCCATTGTCGGAACATCCATTTCGTATTCCCCCAACATCGCTTTGGTAATTGACGGCATTACGCTACCGGCAGTTTCCCGTTGAAAACAGGCGCAGACATCCTCTCGGTTTAATATCCAATTCAAATATTCCGGCAACACATTCGCTTTATCCTTGATTTTTAGCACCAAGAATGAAGAAGAAGCTACCGCTTTTCCCCATTCTTCACGGTAAACCGCACAAAAATTAAAGAAACCTTTGGCGGCAAACAAAAGATTGCCATCGGATAATAAATATTTCAGAACTCTGTCATTCAAGTCACTGGAGGGTGGAGACAAAACAGGAAGTGCATCTTTGCCAAAGTCTTTAACTTGCAAATAATGCACTTCTCCATCAGGTGTTTCTTTAAGATACACTCCTGTTTGGATGTCGGCTATTTCCTTTATGCCTCTTCTTATAATCATAATATTGTAATTCGACTACAAAGATATAAATCGTTTTTGTGACCGCAAAATATTTTTCAGTATATCTTTTACAAAAAATACGATGTCCTATTTTGATGGGTTTCGTACTTCTTCCGTCAACTTTCTAATTTATTTTGTCAAAGCCAATTGATACCTACGGTATATCAATTTCATTCCGGTGAACGATTCCGAAATAGACTAATCCGAAAAGTCCGGCATTCCATCCTTGCAACTGGAATCCGAGATTTTCGCCCGTCAGGCTGTTGATGTGCTCGTTGGGCGACCAGTCGCCGGAAGCCACCAAATCAGCCTGCGCCACTTTCTTGACCAAGGCAATGGCTTCTTTTTCCTGCCCTAACCGGATGCGCGACCAGCAGTCCATAAAACTCAGCCAGGGCCACACGGCGCCGTTGTGGTAGGTGGCGGGCGCATATCCGAAACTTGCAGGATAGTAGGGAAAGGTTTCGGCAATGCCGTAAGGCGTCAGGCTCTTGCTATTCAGCGATTCGATGATTCGGACGGCGCGGTCGTGCGGCACTACGTCAAACAGAATGCCAATCGTCTGGTCTTGCAGAAGTTTGTCGTTCACCTGCCCGTCTTTCCAGCGTTGGCAATAATAACTGCCGTTCCATAGCCCGCCCTCTTCCGTCGGTTGGTTGATAAAGGCGTACCCCTTGCGATAAGCCGCTTCGCAGGTCCGGAAACTTTCGCTGTCGCCACATTCTTGGCTCAGCGTCATCATCTCTTTGAGCGCTGCCAGATAAATCAGCCCTGAGAAAGGTGAGTATTTTCTGCCTTCTATGCCACGCACATCTTTCCAGTCGCCCCAGAACGAAACCTGCACGGGCAGTCCGTCGCCGTCGGTATCCCGCGAGATAAGCCAGTCCATTGCTTTCCGCAAAGCCTGCCAGTCAGCCGTCAGCGCGGCACGATCGTGGTAATACCGGAAATAGCGGGCGGCACGAAGGATGAAAAACGCATTGATGTCTATATCATCTTTCCGTTCAATCAGCGGCAGAATCGTTGTCGGTATTTTTCCGGAAACCTGCTGATACCGGATGCTTTCTTCAATCATCTTGCGCTCGATGTCCTTGAACAGCACCAAATGCAACCACGACGTCCAGTAACTGTCGCGCTGGTTGAGTTCACAATAGCCCATCGTCAGCACCTCGTTATTTTTGGTGCATTTGGTGAGGGAGATGCCCGGAATCATGTACCAGCGAAGGTATTTGTCTAATTCTTTGTCGCCGGTGGCAGGGATGGCGTCGCTGAACTGGCGGGTTTTTTCATTCAGCACCGACCACATCGTGTGGGTGTAGCGGCTTATTTCGCCAACGTCCTTGAATCGGTTGGCGCTAATCCAGTCTTCGTCGTAGAAGGCGAGAAGAATGTGAAGGGTTTTCTGCTCGCCGGCTTTCAGTGCGACCGGCAGCCGCAAAACGCCGTTTTCCCAGTGCGTTTCGACATTTCCGGTGAGCAGGCAACCGGCATTCCCGACGCCCGAATAGCCGTCGGCTGCGTAAGCCTGCCATTGCTTGCTCAGCAGGGAATCAGGCTTGACAAGCAGGTTGAAAGATTCATTGCGCGTTGCCGACGCCGTTATTTCAAGCAACAGGACGGGCAGCGACGATATGTCCAAATCGTTTATTCCCAAAGGGCAAAACGTACGGACGTCCATCTTTGCCGTTGTCAGGGGCGACTGGCTGTACGAGTTTTCGACAAAAGGAAAAGACCGCCGGATATTCTTTTGCTTGAAATCGGCAAAAGAATGTTGTTTCCCACCCTTTTCGACACAGAACGACACACCACCTCTCGGATGCAACCAGTCGCCTAATTTGCCTGTGTTTTGGAGTATCCGACCATAGAAATCGCCTGTTTCGGAGGCATTGACCGTTAGTGCAAAATTTGCAACCGGATAGCCGTCCACAGGTTTTGCTTTCGGGGCGCCGAAGCACGCTAATTGCGCTGTCCATAAAAACGCTATCAATAATATGGGAGTTCTCATCTTTTTATTTTTTTTGCAAAGGTAAACATTTTCGTTTTTCCATCTATTTTTTTCAGCATCTTAATTTTAATTTTCGCCACAATATTCACCCGCAAAAAACATTTTTTGTGTTTTTTTCAATTTTTACAGTATTTTTGCAGAAAATTAAAAGACATATAAAATGAAATTGTTAGAAGGAAAGACAGCAGTTATAACCGGTGCAGCGCGAGGTATCGGCAAGGCGATTGCATTGAAATTTGCATCGCAGGGCGCAAATGTGGCTATCACGGATTTAGCCTACGACGATAATGCCAGAGCGGTTGAAACCGAATTGAGGAATTTGGGCGTAAAAGCAAAGGCTTATGCGTCAAATGCCGCAAATTATGAGGATACCGGCAAAGTGATTGGCGAAATAGCCAACGAATTTGGGCGGATTGACATTTTAGTGAATAATGCGGGCATCACCAAAGACGGCGCACTGAAACGTATGACCGAAGACCAATGGGATATTGTGATTGCAGTGAACCTGAAATCCGTATTCAATTTCACGCAGACTGTGCAGCCGATTATGTGGAAACAAGGTTTTGGAAGCATCATCAACATGAGTTCCGTGGTGGGCGTGTCGGGCAATGCCAATCAAGCCAATTATTCGGCGTCCAAAGCGGGAATCATCGGATTTACCAAGTCAGTTGCCAAGGAAATGGGCACACGCGGAATCCGTGTCAATGCTATTGCACCCGGATTCATCGCAACAGAGATGACCGCGGCGCTACCCGAAGAAGTACGCAAAAGTTGGAACGAAAAAATTCCGCTTCGCCGTGCAGGAACCGTAGATGACGTGGCTAATGTCGCTTTGTTCCTTTCTTCCGAACTTTCATCCTACGTGTCGGGACAGGTAGTCAATGTTTGCGGCGGAATGAACACCTAAAAACCCGAAACAACCCGCAAAACCGATGGAAGTTAAAATAGAAAGCAGGATAGGATTGTTGAATCAGTTGGAACAAAATGTCTATGATTTTGTGTCCGATTGCAATAATTTCACGCCCTTAGCCAATCAAGGACCTATCAAAGATTGGGTTTCGGACGCCGACTCATGCCATTTCTCGGTGGATGGAATCGGTCAGTTGGCGTTCAAGGTAGTAGAAAGAA
>JAISKR010000320.1 GCA_031260845.1 Bacteroidales bacterium | reverse complement strand
ATGGGAACAAGTCAAATCAGGATGGAATAGAGACTTGGTAATTACCATTCCCGAATCGCTTTACGAGCAGCGGAAAAATGAGTATTCATGGGTTTTCAAAATTGAGTTATAAAAAAAATTAATACCTTTGCACCCGCAAAAACGGATTTCCTTAAAAAAACACAAAACTGCGAAAACGATTTTGGTTTTGTTAGTTTTATGTCTATTTTTGCAGGCTTAAAATATGTTTGAATTTTGATGGATTATTTTGGAGGAATAAGGCGCGATAACAGGTTTTCACCCAATCATACGGGAAACGATATTGCGATATTTGAATTGACCGCACAATGCCTGAAAGAACGGGGATTTGGCGTGAATGAGTATTCCGAAGAGGAATGTATCAACAAAGGCATTGCGGAAAATCATATTTTCTCGATGGCTCGCGAGCCTTTGGTGGCGAAAGTTCTTCAAGAGAAGGAGAACAGGGGCGCTGTGTCCGTCAATTCGGGCTATGGCGTGGAAAATTGCTACCGGAGCAATATGGTACGATTATTGTTACAGGCAAAATTACCCATCCCCGCTACCGTCATAGTGGATTCGCGACATTTCAGTCCGGATTGCTTCAAAGCCGTAGGCGAAGCCGATTTCTGGATTAAACGCGGCGATTTTCATGCCATTCACAAGGAAGACGTGAGTTTTGTCCATTGTGTGAATGAAGGCAGGGAGATGATAAGCGAGTATGCTCATCGCGACATCAATGAAGTGGTGATTTGCAAGCATATAGCAGGTGATTTGGTGAAATTTTACGGCGTCAGGAATACCGGTTTTTTCTACTGGTTTTACCCTGTTGAAGCCAATCACAGCAAATTTGGCAACGAAAGCGTAAACGGCGCCGTACAGCACGTGCCTTTTCAGTTGGAGATGCTGCAATTTGCGGCAGCGCAATCGGCGACAGCGCTCAACATTGACGTTTACGGCGGCGATGCGGTCATTTCGCCGGAAGGTCATATCTGCCTGATTGACGTCAACGATTGGCCCAGTTTCGCACCTTGCAGGAAAGAGGCGGCTATCGCGATAGCCGATTGTATTATTAAAAAGTCGTTTGGAAAAAGTGAAAAAAGTGAATAAGAGATGGATTGTATTGTGCATCGGCATGACGGCAGTGATACTAACGGCTTTCAAAGAGCCTGACGACACCTATCCCACCGAACACCGCTTGTTTTATATTGAAAGAAGCAAAAACAAGAACATTGTATGCTACGATTACAATGTGACCGACGAAGGCAAGTTGAATTTACTGGCGCCTCTGAACGTTTATTGGATAAACCGCGAACAGACGCCCGGTCGGCGGGGCGAGTTGAACTACATTCAGCGCAGTATGGCTTACGGATATTCAGTGGTAAAGCAGGACAACGAAATTCCGGTGGTAGCGCTGCAACCCATCAAAAACAGGACAATAGCCATCGAAGCCGACCGAAGCCGCCAATTCATCTGCAAGATGGAAATTGACAATCAGTGGGCTGACCTGCAAAAAATTTACGTAAAGACCTAAACAGAACATTCATTAAGCGTAGAATATATTGACCTGACCGGCATCAATCTTATCACCGGCTCTGTTGTCAAGGAACGTGTATATCCGAATTGATAGATGATGATAAAAAAGGCAGTACGGATTATTTTTGTGATATTCATATTTATCCTGCCATCGGGATATGTGAGTTCACAAACGCTCAACATTCGCGGCACTGTGACAGATGCGGCGACGGGGGAAACGATGCCTTACGCCACTGTGGTTGTTCAGCCTGCCAGCCTCGGCGTGGGCGCACTGACCGACGACGACGGCAAATACCACCTCGAAACAAAGGTGAAAGGCGAAAGTCTGATGTTCTCGTTCGTCGGGTACGAGTCGGTGGTGATGGAGTGGAACAGCCTGAAAAACGGCACACTTGACGTGAAACTGAAACCGCTCGCCACCCAAATGGAAGCCGTGAATGTGACAGCCAAACGAGTACGGTACAGCAGACGCAACAATCCGGCAGTTGACCTTATCCGCAAAGCCATTGCCAACAAAGACATGAACAGATTGGAAGCAAAATCCACTTACGAATACAAACGACAGGAAAAGATACTCTTGTCACTCAATGAGTTAAGTGACAGCGTTAAGAACAACTCGGCTTTCAAAAATTTCCCGTTTCTGAATAATTATATTGATACTGTCAAGGAAACAGGAACGTTTCGCTTGCCCGTTTTCCTTCGCGAGCAAATAACCGAACACTATTACCGTCAGTCGCCCAAAGCCGAAAAGGATTATCTGATAGCCTCAAAAATGGCTAATTTCCACGACTTGATAGAACAGGAAACCATAGGAGTTTTTATGGACGGTTTAGTGGGCAAGTCCAACATATACGACAACTCGATTATGGTGCTTGAAAACGAGTACATGAGTCCGTTGTCGCCTTTATCGCCTACGTTTTACCACTTTCACATTCGTGATACGGTGGATGTAAACGGCACTTCATGCATCGACCTGTCGGTATATCCGAGCAATCCGCAGGATTTCGGCTTTGCCGGCGATATCTATATCACCAACGACAGCGCTTATGCCCTGAAACGCGCAGAACTGACTTTCACGAAAAACACGAATGTCAATTTTGTCAATAATTTCCTGATGATTCAGGAATATTCGCTGATTGATGATACATGGTGCCTGACGATGGACGAAGTGACCATTGATTTCAGTTTTTCCAAAACGAAGAGCATGATGCTTGGCAAGCGTACCAACCATTACAGCGATTACCGCTTCAATCATCACATACAGGACAATATTTTCTTCGGTATTAACAATGTGGAAAAGGTGCCCGGATACGATATGCGCCCCGACCAATACTGGGCGGAAGTCCGCATTGACACTCTTTCGCGGCAGGAACAAGGCGTTTACGACATGATTGACGATATGAAGAGCGATAAATGGTTTAACCGGATACTGCACCTTGCCGGCATCGTGTTTTCAAGTTATATCGACGTCGGAAAGGTCGATTTGGGACCTACGACCACTATTTTCAGTTTCAACGAGGTGGAAGGGCTTCGGTTGCGCTTTGGCGGCAAGACCAACGCTCATTTCAACAAGCATCTCTTCTTTGAGGGCTACGGAGCCTACGGTTTCAAGGACGAGAAGTTCAAATATCATCTCAAAACCATGTATTCGTTCAGCGAACGGAAGTCGCACCCTTGGGAATACCCGATGAACCTGCTTACCCTTTCCTACGAGGACAATATTGAAACGCCCGGTCAGTTTTTCCTGTTCGGCAGCCCCGACCGCCTTTTTCTGTCGTTTCACCGCGGACGCTCGCAACAGATGGTCTATCACCGCACCTTTTCCGCTACTTGGGACAAGGAATTTCTGAGCGGCTTCTCTTTTCAGCCATCCGTGACGCACCGCATCGAGACGCCCACAGGCAGTCTGGTTTATGCCAACGACAACGGCGATGTAGAGCACGTCACCACCACACAGTTGGGACTGAAACTGCGGTTTGCGCCCAATGAACGCTTTTACCAGATACAACGCAACCGTTTTTCGCTCAACCACACTCATCCGGTGTTCACGCTCAACTACAATTACGGTATGGACAACGTTTGGGACGGTCAATACTCGTACCACCGCTTGGAAGCCGGTATTGACAAGCGAAGTTGGTTTTCGAGCCTCGGTTTTGCCGATATGTGGCTGAAAGCAGGCAAGATATGGGGCACTGTTCCCTTCCCTTTGTTGGTGATGCATCAGGCAAACCAGAACTACGCCTATCAGGACGAAGCCTTTAACATGATGAACTACATGGAGTTCGTCAGCGACCGATACGCGATAGCAAACCTGTCGTACTGCTTCAACGGATTGATATTCAACCGTGTACCGCTCATCAAAAAACTGAAATGGCGCGAGTTTATCACCTTCAAGGCTTTGTGGGGCGATGTAAGCGACCGGAATTTGCCCGCAAACAATCCCGAACTGTTCCGTTTTCCCGAAAACGCCGAGGGTATTTCCACCATGTATTCCTTGCGCAATAAGCCTTACATGGAGGCAAGCGTGGCAATAGACAATGTTTTAAAGTTTTTGCGAATAGATTTGGTCAAAAGGCTCAATTATTTAGACCATCCCGATGTTCCCGAATGGGGAGTTCGGTGTAGACTTCGGTTTGTATTTTAACGAAAACGATATGAATTTTGCAATTATAGCGGCAGGAGACGGCTCACGGCTGGCAGCAGGCGGGGTAAACGTTCCGAAACCTTTGGTCAGGCTGCACGGCGTACCGTTGATTGACCGGCTGACGGATATTCTGGTCGAGAATGGGGCGTCGTCTATCAGCGTGATTGTGAACGAGCAAAACACGCGGACTATCAGCCATCTGCAAAGCAAATCGCTGCCCGTACCGCTCAATTTGGTCATAAAGACCACGAAAGGCTCTATGCACAGCCTGTACGAGCTGAGTCCCTTCCTGAAAGGCGCGGATTTCTGCCTGATGACGGTGGACACTGTTTTTTGCAAAAACGATTTTGCAGAATATATCGCCGCTTTTCGCCGCTCTGTCGAATGTGACGGCTTGATGGCGGTGACGGATTTTATTGATGACGAATCCCCGCTCTATGT
>JAISKR010000261.1 GCA_031260845.1 Bacteroidales bacterium | reverse complement strand
GATTGCGATAGTCAATAGTTTGCTCGCCGGAACAACCGACAAAGAGGATGATGGCAACAAAAAGGAAAACACAAATTTGAGATTTCATATATAATTAATGTATATGGATAAAATTTATTCGTTTCAATTCTTCCACAAAAATAATCATTTTTTCTAAAATAAAAATCTGCTGCCCGAAAAAAACATTATTTATTTCACAAATTCCACTTCTTTAAAGCCGAAAGTTCTTAATTGATTATCGCGGGTTATCATTTCGAGCATTCCGACCGAATTAACGCCTGTGATGCGGGCTTCAAATGTTTCGCCGGCGGCGCTGAATGGCGCCCACTCGCCCAAACGGTAGAGATGGCGCAGATAATCGTCGTGCAGAGTGGCGGCATATCCTTCTACAATCTGTTTGTAGCGGGCATTAATGGCTTGCAGCACTTCGGTCAGACATTCTTCGAGATTGAAATGTTTGCCGGTCAACTGAAACAATGAAACCGGATTAGGCGCATTGCTGAAAAAGCGTTCCTGATTGATATTGACGCCTATCCCTGCGATGGTTTTTTTCAGATATTGTCCTTCCACGGTGTTTTCAATCAGTATGCCCGTGATTTTTTGCTTGCCCACATACACGTCGTTGGGCCACTTGACCGAAACACCGGCAACAAAACGTGAAATAAAATCGCACATGGCAAGTGATACGGCTTTGGAAATGATAAACTGTTCCGAAGCCCTGAGAAACACGGGATAGAAAAGAATGGAAAAGGTAAGATTCTTACCGGAATCGCTTTCCCAGACATTGCTGCCTTGTCCTCGTCCGTGCGTCTGAAAGTCGGCTACTAATACGGCGCCTTCTTCAAGTGACTCTTGACTTGACAGTTGCAGCAACTGCCGGTTGGTTGACTCGGTTTGACCAAGCCTGATAATCTGATTACTAACAGGTGTGTGCATTTTTCAATTATGAACCGACGAAAATATTAAATTTTCACATAAAAATAACAATAATGAAAGAAAATAATTACTTTTGTGCATCGAAAAATGTGCACAATGTCTGATTTGAAAGCGTATTTTCTTGTTATTGCCGTATTTTCCATCGGTCTGTGGGGGTGTAAAAAAAACACTTCCTATTCGGAAATACCGGAAATCCATTTTAAGAAATTGGTGATGAAGGTTTACCATGAAGATGACCTTGGTAATCTGCTGAAAGAAGCCAAGGTGACATTTTCTTTTGCGGATGGCGACGGCGATTTGGGGATTATTCCCAATACAAACAGCAAAACAAGCCAGATTCACTATTCGTGGATGAAGAAACAGGCGGATGGACAGTATATCCCGCATATTTTTTCGTCGGGAAGCACTTCCGACACGATAAGTATTCCCTACGACGAAGTGATGAACAAGGACGAAGCCTATAACAAACTGTTGCAAGGGACGATAGACATGAAAATCACCATTCCCTACGTGGGCGTGGCGGACATGGATACGGTGCGCCTCGATTTTTTCATTACCGACAGGGCTAACCACAGCAGCAATGTGGAAATGTCGCCCGATTTCAGCGTTTTGGCTGATTCTGTCAGATTAGAATAAAATTACCAAGTTGAAAACACATTTGCCAACCATTACTGATATCCGGCTGCAAAGTCATCAATTGGCAGGAACCACGCTGCAAACGCCGCGGGAATTGCTGGCATGGATGGGCGCCATGCAGGCACAGGATTTCAATATGGCGAAATGGGCTATCGGAGTGCGATTGCGGAATATGAAGGAACCGGATGTGATGGCGGCGTACAGCAGGGGCGAAATTCTCAGAACGCACGTACTGCGCCCGACATGGCATTTCGTGGCGCCGGAAAACATACGCTGGATGCTGGCTTTATCGGCTGAGAGAATTAAATCGTCATCCCGCTCGCGCGACCGCGAATTGGACATTAGCGAGAAACTGTACGACGCCTGCAATGATTTGATTCGGAAGGTATTGCAAGGACGGCAACTCACACGAAACGAATTGGGGCAAGAACTGGAAAAAGCGGGTATCATGGTGAACAGCGCCCGTTTGGTGCATTTCATGATGCGAGCCGAAGTCGAAGGCGTCGTGTGCAGCGGCGCTCCGGCAGGGAAAGAGCAGACCTACGCCCTGTTGGATGAACGGGCGCCTCGTATGCCGGTTATTTCCAAAGAAGAAGCCTTGGCAAAACTCGCAAGGATATATTTCACAAGCCATTGTCCGGCTACCTTGGCAGATTTTGTGTGGTGGTCGGGTTTGTCGATGACGGAAGCGCGGCAGGGCATGGACGCCGTGAAAAATGATTTCGTTGCGGAAACGATTGGCGACAAAACTTACTTGATAGCCAACACATTCAAAAATAGCGCTATTCAAAAACCTTCCGCCTGTCTGTTGCCTGCTTTTGACGAATACCTCATCAGTTACACCGACCGCAGTGCAGCGCTTGCCTCTGAAAACCACAGCAAAGCCGTTTCAAGCAATGGCGTGTTCCGCCCCATCATCGTGGTGGATGGAAAAGTGGCAGGACTGTGGAAGAAGACGCAGAACAAAAAGCAGCCGGTGGTGTTCAATTTTTTCGCATCGCAGCCCGTTCCGTCTGCCGACAGCATGAACAAGGCAGTAGAGGCGATTGTTGCTTTTAGAACTTGAATCTGCCGCCAACCAAACTTTATTTTGAATTGTCAATTATTTTGTATTTTTGCATTGCAGAACTAAAATACAGTAAATTATGAAATTGAAGGTTAATATTAAAGAAGTAGAGAGTTATCTCACAAAATCAAATGTT
>JAISKR010000145.1 GCA_031260845.1 Bacteroidales bacterium | reverse complement strand
CAGGTAAATACAGGTAAATACAGGTTATACAATAGTTATACAGTTGTTATATATAGTTATATATAGTTATACATAGTTATACGGTTGTGATTCAGTTGTGATACATGGTGATAAGTTGTGATTCAATTGTGATACATTGTACCATACGGTAGCCGTTCTTTTATCCTTTTATCCTTTCAACCGTTTTTCCTTTCAACCGTTTTCCCCCTTTATCTCTTTCCCGTCAACATCTTTTTCACAACGATGCCCCATTCTTTCAGGTCGGCGTCTTTCCAGTTGGCAATCGGCGAGTTTTCGGATTTAATCATTGAGCAGGTTTCCAATTTGTCCGTTACTGCCCATGCAGTCCAACTCAGTTGGTTTTCTGCCATCCATTGCGTCCATCTATCCCATTCGTCGTATTGGATATTGCCGTTGCCCGATGCTTCCATGCCGCCACATTCGGAAATAAATACCGGCAGTCCTTTTTTGATGGCTCTGGTGGCTCTGTCGCGAAGTTCCTGTTTATGCGTACCTGCATAATAATGCATCACATACATGAGATTGTCGTAATCCCGAATCGGATTTTGTGCCGGCAGGTGAATGTCCTGATCCCAATGCGGACAACCTACCAGAATAATGTTATCGGGGGCAATGGCGCGAATCGCCGGAATCAATGCTTCCGAATATTCCTTTACTGCTTCCCATGTTTCGTCGTCAGGCTCGTTCACTAATTCGTAGATGATATTCGGACAATCCTTGTACTTTTCGGCAACAAGGGTGAAGAACGCTTTTGCTTCTTCAAGTAGAAGATTATGTGCGTGCCAGTCGATAATCACATAAATATCGTTTTCGATAGCGGCGTCTATCACATTGGTGAGGCATTTCATGCCCAATTCGGGATTGACAATGTATCCCCTCTCCGGTTCCACAGCAATGGCAGCGCGAATAACCTCTATCTTCCAGTCCTGTTTCATCCATGTGACGGTCTGCTTGTTGTAGAAACGGGGCCACCAGTTATGCCAGCCGAGGCTGACGCCGTGCAGTACCACCGGTTGACCTTTTTCATTCACCAATGCAGTCCCTTTCACCGAAAGTTTACCATGTTTTGAAACAATCCCGTCATTGTCCATAAGGCAACCCGACAGCAGAAATACCGTCAAGACCAAACACAGCGAACGACTTATTACCTTCCTCATTTTCAATGACTTTACATGGTATGCAGATTCTTTTTTGTCAAATTGCATGGCGCAAAAATATAAATTATTTTTCAATTATTATTCACTTCGTATCAAATTTTTATCACGTAAATTATTATTTTTAGATAATGAAATATTTATTTCGGCTCAAAGCGAACATTGTCAATACAAATATTGGTTGCACCCTCGCCGTCCAACGCCAAGCCGAAATCGCTGTCAATACTCGAAATATCCGTCAAAGTTTTAGAACCGTCCACGAAATCCGACAACGGTATTGTCACGGTGTACCAACCTCCGCGGTTCGACAAACCTCCGAAAACTGCCCAAAAATCGCCATCGCTGCCATTCAGTCTGAATTTGAACGGCGGCGTGGTAGCGCCAAGCACATTGACGTCTATCTTGATAACCCAATCGTCAACGGTGACGCCGGCAGCATAGTTGAGTATATCCCCGCCGTTTCTCCAAAAAAAGTCAATCCATCCTCCGGTGAGTTCGCCATTGATGCGGAAATAATTGCCCGTGAGCGATAAATCCGCATCCGATTCCACCGCGCCGAAACTGCCCCACCATGAATTTTTACCATCGAAATCGAAAAAAACATGATTTGCGTCGGTGATAGGGTCGGTAGTGCCGATGATAAGCGGATATCCAACATAAACATCTCCGGCATGAAGCCGTACTTCCACGTCTCCGGTTTTGGCAGGCGCGTAAACCTGCAAATTTTCCCCTGTGGCGTCGGGAAGAAATTTGGTCGTATGGATGGTTTCGTTCGAATAAACAAACGAGATGGCAGTAACCGTTTCCAAATTAAGCCCATTCAACGCTAAGAGAGCGCCCGGCTTGACACTCAGCGGCATACCTGTTACGACAGGCAATGTAGCCGCCGTTATATCAAGGCTTTGTTCCGAATCAATCGTGGCGCCGTTGACGGTTTTCAGCGTAATTTTCCCATCGGTTGCCGGATAAGGCGTCTGCACTGTCAATGAGACGTCGGAAACGGGATTTACAGGGGTAGCAATTACGCCGCTTCCCGACTTGAAAATCACTTCGCTCACCAAATCCAAATGGCTTCCCTTAATCGTAATATCGCCGCCTGCGGTAAGACTTAGCGGTGTAATGCCGGATATAACGGGCTTCACCAATGTAAGCGCTTTTCCAGCCGTTTGTCCTGAGTGGGTATTCAAAACCACATCGCCGTCAACAGCCGCAGCAGGTACTGTCACCGTGATTTCGGTTTCCGATTGCGCCTGTATTTCGCCTGTTGCGTTTCCGGCAAAGGCTACCGTGGTCACCAAATCAAGATGAGTTCCGGTAATGGTTATATTTTCACCGTTTTTAGCAGGATTTGGGGCTATCGTTGTGATGGCGGGCGCTGTCAACGTCAATGTCCGGTTGACTTCAACTTCCGAAAAGGCGACTAACTTCACATTGCCGGATTCCGTTTCTTCCGGTACGGTCACGGTGATTTGGGTTTTGGCGTCGTTCACCGTAAAGTCGGAAACCAAAATTTCGCTTTTGCCGAATTTCAGGGATTCCACCAAATCAAAATCCGTACCGGTAATGGTTAACGCGGTTCCGGGTTTCACCGGTTGCGGCGCTAATTGGCTAATGGCGGGCAAAGTGACATTCAATGCCGTTTCTGAATACACCCAAGTCGGTATTCCGGGTTCCGCGCCTTCGGGCACAAGGTCTGCGCCGTTCGACACAATCAGTTTGCCGGTCTGCGCCGCGAGGGGGACAATCACTTCGATGGTTTGCCGGCTCTGCGATTTGAAATCTTTCTGCAATACGTGCACGTCATCTGCAAAAATGATTTCCTTAATCAGATTCAGGTATTCCCCTTCTATTTTGAGCACATTGTTAGCCTTGATGGCGGTAGGGGATATGCCTGTAATGGCGATAGGCTCGCTGAATCCCAATTTTGTCAGCGACCGGATTTCTTTTCCGCCCGCCGTCAGGGTAATGATTCCGGGCACCGCCTCTTGCGGAACAATGACGCGGATTTCAGTGCTGTTCACTTTCGTGATGGCGGTGACCGTCACAGGATTTGTTGCGCCTGCAAAACTTACGCTCTGCACCTTGTCCAGAAGAGTGCCAATGATGCGAAGTTCCGCACCACGAGCGATAGGGCTGGGTCCGAAGGATTTTAGCGTCACCTCGCCGCCTGACAACTGGTTGGTATCCGGCTCATCCTCGTTGCAGGCTGTGACAAGCGCCACGCAACAGAAACCTGCCAACAAGATTTTGAACCAACAAAATATTTTATTCCACTTCATATTACATTATTCAATATTATTTTAACTTTATTAAAGTTATTTTTAACTTATTTAAAATTATTATTAATTTTATTAAACTTTACTTTAATTTTATCAAACTTTTGTTTAATTTTAATTTCACTCTATCGGTACAACACGAATATTATCAATCCACAATTCGGGGCTGCACGGAAAACTGCCCTGTACGCCGCCGTTCCAGATGAACATGGACAAGCCGCCGTAGTTGCCTGCGCCCCGCATATCGGCATTGCCCCCTGTGGCGGTGTATTTGAAATTTGTCATGGGAATGCTTACTGTTTCCCATCCGTCTGTCTTGTAACTGCCTTTGGTTGCCCACGGAATCCACAACGCACGATTGATGGGTTCGGAATAGTAGCCGTTGCCGTCTTTCAGTTCCCAAGGCGTAAAAATGATTTGCATGGCAAGGGCTGTCCACGGTGACCGCGCATTTACCTCAAACTTGAACACCATCTTGGAAAGGTCGCCGGCGTCAAACAGGTCGCCTTGCGGGCGTCCGTTGGATTCACCCCACAGGTTGAAGGAAAAATCGTCTTCCAGCCAGTCGTCTTGTGTGGCGATAGTGCCTTTGAACACCACGTATTTGCCGCTGATGCCGTCCACGTCGGAAGTTTTTCCTGCCCGCCATCCGCCTGCTGCGTCGAGATTGTCCCAGTCGAGAATGATACCGCGGTCGTCACGAAACTGAAAATGCGAACGCCCGTTTCCGTAAAGGGAAGTCACATTGATGAACCCACTCTCAGAGTTTGCCGGAATTTCAAAGCGCACCTGCGTCTTCTCAATGCTGATAATGCGGGTAACGGGAATATTTCCCGCCATCTTAATCTGCAAAGGTGTGTTCGGGTCGTCAATGAAAAAATCGCCGTAGAGCGTCGCCTCGTCGCCATCTGACGCATATTCGCACGAAATGGAATTGACAACAGGGGCAGGCACCTTGGTGAAAAAGGGATATTCCACCGTAGCGCCCGAAGTGGTGGTCATATAGACTTTGTTGGTTACTTTTTCGGGAATGTCTTTGGGTACCGTCACAATCAGCGTGTGGTCGGTGATAAAACCGGTGTTCAGCACCGCCTGCCGGTCGTTGAAATAGAGTTCCTTGATACTGCGCAGGTTGTTACCCACCAGACAAATGGTATTTCCCAGAAATGCGCCGTCTAACAGCGAGTCAGCCTTGGCTGCGTCAGGCAGACGTACATACAGTACCTCAGGACTGCCCTTTGTCGGCTCGTAAGCGTCGGGATATTCCTTGCAGGAAGGCAATATCAGGCAAAGCACCGCGGTCAGCATCAAAATTTGATATGTGGATTGTCTTTTCATGTCCTTTTTACATTAATATTTATATTGACTGACGTCTATATCCCGCCCGGGTTCCAGCAAATGCGGGTTCATCGTCAGGTCGGAATCGGGGACAGGCATCGTAAAACTCTCGTCTGTCACGTTCGGGATGGTCGGGTTCGTGTCGTAAAAGGTTTCGGCAGGATTCAGCGAACCGCTGTCATAGAAGGCATACAAGCCGGTGTAGGCAGCGCGTCGTTGTGCCTTGATTTCGGCAATGGCTTGTTGCGGCGCGTAGTAGTGCCAGCGCACATAATCGTACCAGCGGTCGCCCTCGCAGGCTAATTCCAAGCGGCGTTCCTTCCAAATCTGTTCCCAAGTGATGGAAGTTTTGGGCAATTCAGCCGGTATGGCGCGAAGAAACACCTTGTTGAACGCTTCGAGCGCTTTGGCGTCTGTGGTTGTGCCGCCGTTCAGCAGGGCTGACGCCTCGGCGCATATCAAATACACGTCTGCCAAACGAAGCAAATGGGTACTCAGTCCGTTAGCCATGTCCTGCGTATCGCCGCCGCCTGCCTCTTTGTGGTCGGCGTTGTCGCCCACCAAATGCTTGACGCAGTTGGTGCCCACAGCGCTCATGTTGTCCTGTCCGCCGGATTTCACCAAACTGTTCCACCAGTCGAAGCCGCCGCGCGTTGTCCAGAAATAATCGTAATGGTCGCCATACATCATCATGGTGGCTTTGCGGCGCGTGTCGCGGTTGTTACGGTCGAGGCTCAGGGCGCTTTCGCCGAAAGCATCCTGCAAATCCACCGATGGACCTGTCCAGTTGCCCCATACGTTGGGCCATTCATCAAAACCTTTGATGCCAAGGTCGCTTTGCAGCGAGTTTTGTTGTGTCCAAGGGGTACGTCCTGCTTTCCAATGCCATGAAATCAGCGCTTCGCGGTTGAAATTGTTTTGCAGTCGGAAAATGTCCGAAAATACCGGCATCAGTTCGCGTCCGCTTTCATCTATCACCTTCACGGCGTAATCGTAAGCCTTTTGCAGGTCGTCATTGTTGAGTGTCCCGCTCAGTCCTGCTTTGGTGAGATACACTTTCGCTAACAAGGCATAAGCCGAATAGCGGTCAAGTCGTCCTTCCTGATTTTCCGGCGGCAGCCATTGGATGGCTTGTTCCAGCGTCAGGATAATGTAGTCATACACATTAACCCGTTTTGCCTTATACACGTCATTATATGTTCCATCGGCAATTTCGGTTGAGTTGTTATGCACGACAGGAACTTCGCCGAAAGTGCGCACCAAATAGAAATAAGCCATCGCTTTCCACACCAAAGCCTCGCCTTTCACGATGAGTTTGGTCTGTTCGCTCACTTCCTCGCCTGTTTTCGTATTGATATTTTCTATCACGCTGTTGCAATAGGCGTTGACCGACCACAACGAAGCGGAAGCCAAGCCCAAATCAGGGTCGGAAGAGTTGACTGTGAAAGTCTGATAGGCGCCGTTGGCATAGATATTTCCCGAAAATTGTTCGCCTGCCTTGATGAAAAAGCGTTGAAAATCGTACCAAGGGGAATTATATATCGGATTGACCGCCTGAAAACACTGCTCATCCGTCTGGAAAAAATTATCCACATTGTAACTGTCTTCCGTAGGACGAGTTAAAAAATCCTCGCAGGATGGGACACTCAATGTGATAAGGCTCAACAAAATTATTTTAATGTTCTGTTTCATATCTGATTATCGTTAGAATGAAAGGTTTAATCCGAAAGAAAACACGGCAGGCGACGGATAACGCCCGTAATCCAATCCGTAAACATTCGGCGTCATGGTGTTGACGCCCACTTCGGGGTCGTAGCCGGTGTATTTGGTCAGTGTCCACAGGTTTTGAATGTTGACGTATGCACGGACAGTGCTCAATTTCACCTTTTGCGTGAGCATCTGCGGCAGCGTGTAGCCTATTGTCACGTTTTTGATGCGCAGGTAAGAGCCGTTCTCAATGTAGCGGTTGCTCACACGGTCGTTGTCATTGGGGTCGCCGCGAATGGCGCGGGGGGCGGTAGGTGCAGTCCCGTTGATGATGCGTACATTGCCAATGTCGTCATACCAGTTCCACACGCCGTTGGCGCCGTCGTAGGTCGTGTTGGGGTTGATAACTTCCAACTGAGCGCGGTCTTTAATGTACTGCAACTGGTTGTCCCAAGCGGTGTTCATATTCGACAAACCGGCTGCCGTGCGATTGTATATCTTGTTTCCGTAAGAACCGTTGATGAATATGGAAAGGTCGAAATTCCTGTAACGGAAGGTGTTGGTCATGCCGAAGGTGAACTTGGGCATGGGCGAACCGATTACTTGGCGGTCGTATTCGTCAATGACGTTATCGGGAACGCCGTCAGGTCCGCTAATATCGAGAAATTTCTGGTCGCCTGCCCAGACCGTGTTGTTACGGTTGAAACTTTTGCCGTCAGCCGGATATTTGCCGCCTTTGGGCGAATTTTGAATATCCGCCAAATCCTTGTAGTATCCATCGGTCACATAGCCGTAGAAACTGTACAACGGTTCGCCGATACGCGAAAGGCTCACCAACTCGCCTGTTCCTATCCATTGCGCATAGCCTTCTATATGAGCATTTTCCGTACCGTCCAAGGCGACTAATTTGTTCCTGTTGAAAGAAATTTGAAAGTCTGTTTCCCATTCCAATCCGCCGTTTCTATTCTCTAAATTGCGAGTGCTGACTGCAATTTCCAAGCCTTTGTTGTCAATCGTTCCGTAGTTGCCCATCGGCGGCTCTAAGCGTGATGAAGGATTGCTCAGTTCCGAACTGCCCATATAGGTGGGTAATTGCATATTCATCAACATATTAGAAGATTTTTTATCGTATAATTCGACGGTCAGTTTGATACGTTCATTGAAAAAGCCCATATCAAGCCCGAAGTTCCATTGCGTCTGCGTTTCCCACTGAATGTACGGGTTGGCAATATTGTACTGCCTGTATCCCGCGCCCAAACCTGTCGGCATCCTGCTGATAGCCGAGCCCCAGCGGTAACCCGGAATGTCGGAATTGCCTGTTTGTCCCCACCCGATGCGGATTTTGCCATCGCTAATCACGTCTGCGTTCCAATTTTTAAAGAACTGTTCGTTCGTAAACCGCCATGAAGCGGCTGCGGCGTGAAATCCCGCCCAACGCCTTCGGGGACCGAAATTTGACGAGCCGTCGTATCTGTAGGTATAGGTAGCCATGTAGCGATTGTCGTAATTGTAGGTGAGACGGGTAAAGAAAGAAGCCATTGCCGCGCTTCCAAAGTTGTAGCCCACCTTCATGGA
>JAISKR010000125.1 GCA_031260845.1 Bacteroidales bacterium | reverse complement strand
ATCGTAATTCTTAATTGATTTAATTCTTAATTGAAAAAATGCTTATCTTTGTCACTTTATTTGAATGACCGATGATATTATTGTCTGCTTTTCTTTCGCTAAGAGTCACCGATATTGTAGATATGCTTTTTGTGGCATATCTGCTGTATCAGTTGTATTCGCTCCTCAAAGACACGGTGGCTGTCAATATCTTTATTGCCATCTTTGGTATGTTCCTTTTTTGGCTCATAGTCAAGGCTTTAAACATGGAACTCACCGGCGCTATCTTGCAGCAGGTATTCAGCATCGGGTCTATCGCATTGGTAGTGCTGTTCCAGCCGGAAATACGAAGGTTTTTGGTCAATCTTGGGAAAAAGTACAGAACGCATAAATGGTTTGGTTTGGCGAAACTGTTTACAACTGAGACCGATAGCCGAATCAACGTCACCATCAAAGCCATTACGATAGCCTGCACGCACATGAGCGCTTCAAAAACAGGCGCCCTGATTGTGATTACGCGCACAACCCCGTTGGATGATTTTGTAGAAACAGGCGATATAATTAATGGTGTAATATCCGGCAGGCTGTTGGAAAACATTTTTTTCAAAAACACACCCCTGCACGATGGCGCGGTCATCACCCTCAACGACAAAATTTATGCGGCACGCTGCATCCTTCCGGTTTCCGACAACCGCAAACTGCCCGCCAATCTTGGTTTACGCCACAGAGCGGCTTTGGGCGTCACCGAAAGTACAGATGCGTTGGTGGTCATTGTGTCCGAAGAAACCGGCTACATATCCATTGCCGACCACGGAGTGATTCACGAAAATATTCCGGCAGACCAGTTGGAGCAACGGTTGGAATCCATATTGACCAAAAATTAATCCATTGGACAATGGTGATTCAATAGTGATACAATCGTATCACAACCGACTCACAACTGTATAACAATGTATAACTTCTCTCAGCGGCTGCCAAAAATGCCGGAGCCGATGCGCACCATTGTGCTGCCTTCTTCCACTGCTATCCGGTAATCATCGGTCATACCCGAGGATAGTTCGCAAAAAGCGCTGTCGTTCGCAAAAAAACGCTGCTTTACCTGTTTGTGAATATCGGCAAGTTGCCTAAATTCTGAGCGTATCAGTGATTTATCGTCTGTGTAGGTAGCCATAGCCATTAATCCGCAAAGGCGTATGTTGTGCAATCCACCAATTTCAGGCATTTCCAACAGGCGGAATATCTCATCGCCCCGCAAACCGGACTTTTCTTCTTCCTGTGCAATATGCACTTCCAGCAGACATTTAATAATCCGGTTGTATTTCTGCGCCTGCCGGTTGATTTCCGCCAGCAAACGGAACGAATCCACAGTTTGTATCATCGTCACAAAGGGGGCAATGTACTTGACCTTGTTGGTTTGCAGATGCCCGACGAAATGCCATTCGGCGTCCGGAATCTGTTCGTGTTTTGCCACCAATTCCAAGGCTTTATTCTCACCAAAACGCCGTTGCCCCGCTGTTAATGCGGTTTTTATATCCTCAACCGGCTTGGTCTTGCTAATCGCAATCAGTTGAACCGCCGACGGCAGTTCTTCACGTATTCGATTTATATTTTCAACAATATTGTTCACAATAAAAAAATCAATCGCACAAATATATATTTTTTTGTCGTCAATCAAAAATTTTTTATCTTTGCTTTGAGATATTTTAGGTTTATTCGAGTCGGTTTTTATTGCAATCAATCAGATAATGAGAAGTTTAAAGCGTATTTTATTTTGTCTTTCCATCGCGTTTTCGCTGGCAGGCTGTCATTTTGAAGACGTTGAATTAGTCGCTATCAAGGACGTCACCTATAAGGAGTTCAAAAATAGGGTACTTCAATTGGATATTGAAACCACCATCAATAATCCCAATCGGTCGGTGACTTTGCAGGACGCGCACCTCGATTTATGGTACGGCGATAAAAAGATGGGAACTGCAACACAGACAGAGCCGATAAAACTGAATGCCAAAAGCACGGAAACCTATATATGGCACGTTTCTGTGCAATTGGACAGCGTACAGGACAATCTGAATGCCTTATTCAGGCTGTTGATGAACAATTCTTCCAAGTTGAGATTATCGGGAACAGTGGATGCAAAAATGCTGTTCGGACGCAAAACCATCACCCTCGACAAGCAATTTCCATAGAATCAGCAAAATCTTAAAATTATGCCAAACGTATATTTTTCCATGGATAAACAGGCTTTGATGCCTCAGGAAGAAGTCTTGCTTAGGAAAAACAAGCAAAGAAGTCTGACTGTCGGTATCCCGAAAGAATCTGACGATTGCGAAAACAGAATCGTACTGACGCCTGAAACCGTACACAATTTAGTGAACCAAGGGCACCAAATATTAGTGGAATCTGACGCCGGCACGGGATGCAACTACACCAACCTGCAATACAGCGAGATGGGCGCGTATATCGTTGACCGCGCAGAAGTTTATCAGGCTGATATATTGCTGAAAATCAATCCGCCGCAATTGAAAGAGATACAGTTGATGAAGACAAGGCAGGTGCTGTTTTCCTTTCTGCCGCCGTTTCAGTTGAACGAGGATTACATTAATCTGCTAATCAACAAACAAATCACCGCTTTATCTTTCGATACCATCAAAGACCATAACGGATGCTACCCGTTAGTACGCAGCATGAGCGAAATTGCCGGTACGCTTGCCATTCAGTTGGCGTCCAAATACATGAGTCTGGCTGCCGACGGCAAAGGCATTCTTCTGGGCGGTGTGTCCGGCGTGAATCCGGCTGAGGTCGTCATCATCGGAGCAGGCACCGCTGCTGAGTTTGCAGCACGGGCAGCAATAGGAATGGGCGCTTTTGTAAGGATTTTCGACAATTCGGTTCACCGATTGCAGCGCATTCAGGAGCATCTGGGGCAAAGGCTTTACACTTCGGTCATGCACCCGCAGGTATTGAAACGTGCATTGGCGTCAGCCGACGCATTGATTGGCGCTGTTTATCAAAAGGCAACCGATACCGGCTATTTGCTGAGTGAAGATATGGTTGCCGGCATGAAAAAAGGCGCTGTGATTGTCGATTTGAGCATCAATCACGGTGGATGCTGCGAAACATCGGAAGTTTGCAACATCAAACGCCCCACTTTTTCCAAACACGGGGTGATTCACTATTGCGTGCCCAACGTTACCTCTTTGGTGCCGCAAACCGCATCTATCGCTATCAGCAATATCGTATCGAACATCATCACCGACATGGCTATGCAGGGCAATATTGCCAACTGGTTCAGAATCAACGCAAACATCCGCAACGGAGTTTATCTGTTCAACGGAATACTGACCGACGCCTCTATCGGCGATTTATTGGGGATGTCATCCAAAGATATTAATTTATTGATGGTTGCCTTTTAAATTTAAATTATCTGAAAATATTTTTCATTTTTTGTTTGTAAGAATAAAAAATAGTCTTACCTTTGCGCGCTTGTTTTATGCCCTTAAAATTGGTGTATGACAAGGCTAAGATGGTTGATTTCATTAATCATTCATAATGAATAATTAAGCATAAAAATATGGCATTCAGAAAAGAAAGTAAAGTAAAAAGCACCTTTAAAAGAATAACGATAGGGCTAGCGTCACCGGAGGAAATCCTCGAACATTCAAGCGGTGAAGTACTGAAACCAGAAACCATCAACTACCGGACATACAAACCGGAGCGTGACGGATTATTTTGTGAAAGAATCTTCGGACCCATTAAAGATTACGAGTGCCATTGCGGCAAGTACAAACGGATTCGCTACAAAGGCATTGTTTGCGACCGTTGCGGGGTGGAAGTAACCGAAAAGAAAGTGCGTCGCGAGCGCACGGGGCATATTCAACTGACCGTACCTGTGGCTCATATATGGTACTTCCGTTCATTGCCCAATAAAATAGGGTATTTGCTCGGCATACCTTCCAAAAAACTGGATACCATTATATATTATGAACGGTATGTTGTCATTCAGCCCGGTATCAAAGAGGTTGACGGCGTAAAAGCAATGGATTTCCTGTCGGAAGAAGAATATTTAGACATCATTGAGAGTCTGCCTAAGGAAAATCAACTGCTTGACAATGACGACCCCAACAAATTCATCGCCGATATGGGCGCTGATGCATTGGTCA
>JAISKR010000084.1 GCA_031260845.1 Bacteroidales bacterium | reverse complement strand
TTATAACTATTTATAACTATTTATAACTATTTATAACTATCTATAACAACTACACCTGTCATTTCCCCGAATACCTGTCATATTCTCCCGACATCACCTCTTTAACCGCTTCCAAATAGCCAAAACCGTTGAGCATATCGGGCAAAAGGTAACTGCCTTCCACCCATTCGTTCCATGCGTTGATGGTGATAATCTTGGGCTGTTCGGGATGACTGTCCGCGACTTGCTTGGCTTTGGACAGCAGCGCGGCAAAACTTTCGGGTGTGTTGTGATAATGCACCACCTCATTCATCCCTTTGGCAGGAAAGCGGGGCGTATCGTCCCATCCGACGGAAACGCAGGGGAAAAACGGGACATCCAGCATGGCGTCTATCTCCTCCCTGATGCGGATGGAATTGGCGCCATACACTAAATAATCCTCGTTAATGCCCCCCATGTTGTACATGGTGACGCTGTTGATGCCCAATGCAGCCACATGAGCGGCTAAATCCTTATATGGACCGCTCATTACCTGAATATGCAGTCCCGCGAAACCTGCTTTTTTCACCTCGTCGCGAAAATAATCCAATGCTTTGCGGGTTTCTTCAATGCTTCCGTCGAAACAATCCATTAACTTCCCAAGACTGAAAATGGCAAATACCGGCTCGCCGTTTATTTTCAGATAATTGGGCTTTGAAAAATACTGACGGATAACCCTTTCCACGATGATTTGATAGTTTTTCCAGTCCACGACGGCTTTCCAAAGGTCTGAAGTATCATCTTTGTAACGGTGAACATTCCAGTAATTTCTCTGAACGTCGTGGTTTGCCCACATCAGGTAGAAATTCATCTTTTCATTGTTCTTCGCTTTCAGAAAACCGTCATTGACGGCGCTTTCCAAGTATGGGCTTTCGTCGTACCAGTACCAATCATAGATAAAGGTGTTCACCCCGTGGTCGAGGGCTGTGTTTATCCATTTCTCCACTACTTTTGCGTCGTTGTCCATCTCGTAGCCCCAAAGCGGTTGACGCGGCTGATAATGCCCCTCAAAACGCGGATTCCCCTTTCGGATGACTTCCCATTCGCCTTGTCCTTCACCCCAAAGCGCATCGTGGCTCATCGGTTCGTCGTGGCACGAGGGCCAGATGTAGGCTGCCACATAATAGTCGCTTTTTGCCGCTTCTTCCTTTTGCACCCGCGGCGCACAAGCACACAAAAGAAACACTAATGCTGTAATAATAAGACTGTTTACTGATTTCATTGTTTGAATTTGAATTTATAAAATAAGGTACAAATATACATGAAAATTTTTAATTTACACACAGACGAATAAATTTGAAAAAATATAGAGGAAATATACTAAATTTAATCCGTTGTGCAAAAAAGAAAAGAAGAAATGGAGGATTGAACGCTTGACACTCTTGTTGAACTCGTATTGGCTGACAAATTTCAATACTTGTGCAAAAATAAATTTACCTGAATACATGGTAATCTTGTTATTTTTAGGTTAAAAATGATTTCCATAACATTGGTTTTGATATTTTTCCAACTTGCAAATATTCCAACTTCCGGTCAATTGATGAAAAATATTTTTTTTGAATGAAAAAATGACTATCTTTGTCATAAATAAACCATTTGCATGAACACCGACAGCATTTTAGTGGTCGATGACAATAGGAATGTGTTGAGCGCTTTGCGGTTACTGCTGAGCAATCATTTTGGCGAAGTTACCCTGCTGGCTTCGCCCAAAACGTTGATTGCCACCATCAAGACAAAAAATCCCGACATTGTGCTGTTGGACATGAATTTTTCGTCGGGCATCAACACCGGCAACGAAGGAATGTATTGGCTGTCGGAAGTGCGAAAACTCGACCCAACGCTTCCGGTGGTGCTGTTTACGGCTTATGCAGACATCGAACTGGCTGTAAATGCGCTGAAAGAAGGCGCTACCGACTTTGTGGTAAAGCCGTGGGACAACGCCAAACTGCTTGCCACGCTGCAAGCCGCGTTATCCCTGCGACATTCGCAGAAAGAGGTAAAACGCCTGCAAGACAAGCAATCCACGCTCAATCAGGCATGGTTTGGGGATGATGAGGTTTGTTGGGGCGCTTCCGAAGTGATGCGGCAACTTCTTGCTGTGGTCGAAAAGGTTTCGCAAACCGAAGCCAACATACTGATAACCGGCGAAAACGGCACAGGCAAAGAGGTGATAGCCAAGAAAATTCATCAATTATCGCCGCGTTCGGGCGAGAGTTGGGTAAGCGTCGATATGGGCGCTATTACCGAAACCCTGTTTGAGAGCGAACTGTTCGGGCACGTCAAAGGCGCTTTTACCGACGCCCGCACCGACCGCGCCGGCAAATTCGAGGCAGCCAACAACGGCACGCTTTTTCTCGACGAAATAGGCAACCTCAGTTATCCGCTTCAAGCGAAACTGCTGACTGCCCTGCAATCGCGCCAAATTACCCGCGTAGGCAGCAACATCCCCATACCCGTCAACATCAGGCTCGTTTCTGCCACCAACCGCGACCTTTACCGGTCTGTGCAGTGCAGAGAGTTTCGCGAAGACCTTCTGTATCGCATCAACACGATACAAATAGAAATGCCGGCGCTGCGGGAACGTCGCGAAGACATTGCGCCGCTTGCGGAGTTCTTCCTCAATCGGTTTGCCCGAAAATACAACAAAAACCTGAAATTAGGTCGCGACGCCATCCGAAAATTAGAAAAATATGAGTGGCCCGGAAATATCCGCGAGTTGCAGCACACCGTCGAAAAAGCCGTCATACTCTGCGAAACCGCCGTTCTATCGGCTGACGACTTTATACTGCGGACAAAAGAAAAAGAATCCAATGCAGCAACGCCGGAAGCCATTTCGTTGGAAGAGATGGAAAAAATACTCATCGAAAGGGCTTTGAAGGCGCACGGCAACAACCTTTCGGCTGTCGCTGCCGAGTTGGGCGTTTCGCGACCTACCCTGTACAGCAAAATGAAAAAATACGGATTGTGAGAGATTTTTAAAAAATGTTTAAATCAATAGAATACAAATTGTTGCTCTACATCGGGTTGTTGATTGTCGCAGTGGCGGCGGCAACGTATTTCATGATGGAGAAACAGTACATCGGCGGCGGATTGGCAATATTCGTGACGTTTATTGCTCTCAACAATATGTATAAACACTACAAAAAATTCAACACCAATATCCTTTTTCTGCTCAATGCTTTGGACAACGGCGATTACACATTTCATTTCGCCGAAACTAAAATGTCGCGTCGCGAGCGGGAACTCAACCGCATGATGAACCGGATTAAGGATATACTGGCAGATGCGCGGAAGGAAGTCATCGCCAACGAGAAATTTCTGAGTTTGGTGGTTGAAAGCGTTTCCACAGGGATATTTATTTTTGACGGGCGCGGAATCGTACACCGCACCAACAACGCGGCGCTTCAAATATTAGGATTGCCGATTTTCACGCATCTCAACCAATTGCAACACATTCACGAAACGTTTACCGCTCTTTTTGCCAATTTGCCTGCGGGCAGCAGCATTCAGATACAGATAGCCAACGAACGCGAAGAAAAACAGGTGAATGTCCATGTATCGGAAATACGCACCGCAGGCGCCATCCACAAAATCGTCACGCTGCACAATATCGGCAGCGAAATGGAATCGAAAGAGATGGAATCGTGGATAAGGCTCATCCGCGTCATGACGCACGAAATCATGAATTCCATTGCGCCCATCAGTTCCCTGAGCGAAACCATGTTATCCCTTTATATGCAGGAAGCGGACTGCGACGAAGACCTGCTTCGCGACAACACCACGGAGGCTTTTCAAACCATTCACGCCACCGCCAAGGGTTTGTTGCATTTTGTGGATTCGTATCGCAAGTTTACCGGCATCCCCAAGCCGCAAATGAGCCGCATCGAACTGCTGCCTTTGATTGACGAAGCCATCAGTCTTGAATCTGCTGAAATTGAGCACAGTAATATTAGCATTAAAATATTAGATACGACACAGAATGTCGTAGCAACAAAAACTACTTCGCCACAAGATGGCGAAGTAACCATCAATGCCGATAAATCGCAGGTGATGCAGGTTTTGGTGAATCTGCTGAAAAATGCGATAGAGGCGGTGACGCCCGATATTCAACAGGCGGAAATCCGTATCACCGTGAAACAGCGCAAGAACGCCGTTTGCATCGAAGTAGCCGACAACGGATTACCCATACCGCCGGAGGTATTGCCCAATATCTTCATCCCGTTTTTCACCACCAAAGAGGCGGGTTCGGGCATAGGGCTAAGCATTTCGCGCTACATTATGCGGCTGCACGGCGGCAACCTGCGCCACCACACCGAAAACGGCTGGACAGTATTCAGCATGGAGTTTCTGTAAACTATTTTTGTCAGGAAAAAATGTTGTTTTTTTGACAATAATGCATTTTATTTACATGAATCTAACTTTATGAAAGCGTCTGTTTTGTTCAATCAACAAAAGGTCTGTAAACCGACAATTCCGTAATGGATACAAAAGGGGAAACTTTCATCCGGCGATTAAAGAAAGCATCTCCTATGATTCTGACCGCTTTTGTGTTGATTGGTTTAAAAGAGATAAAATATTCGATAAATTGAGGCTGCCGATAGTTATCGGTCGGGTGCGACAAA
>JAISKR010000075.1 GCA_031260845.1 Bacteroidales bacterium | reverse complement strand
ATCGCTATTTATCTATCTTAATATGTGCGTATTATATACGCTTTTGCTTTATATCATGTTTTATTTTTAGGTTTTAAATCTTGGCAAAGATACCACAAAATTTGTACCAAAATACTTTTGGGGATTTTTTTTAGCGGGTTTTGAAATTATGGCGATAAAACCGAGTTTAATAACCTGCATTGGCGAAAATATATCTGCGTAATACGCTTTATTACAGCAATATAACGTAGTAACAAGTATGTTAGTAACATACTTGTTACATTCAAAAATTTTTGAAACAGTGAAACATAACGTGGTATGCAAGATTCTTGCATACCTTTTTCGATGATACGCCGTTTATAATACATCTACAAAATCTCTAAAAATCAACACCTTTCGAATTTGGGACTTGTCGAAAAGCAAATGTTCATAATCCGTAAGTTTTTAACATGATTTCTACTCGAATGTCTAAGGCTTTGTTTTTATATTTCAATAAAAAATAACTCAATCGTTGAATATTCAACGATTATTTTACCTTTTACCTTTATTGAGTGTAACTGCTTTGAAGATACAGTTTGAGTCGGTTTAGCACGACATCCACGTAGAGGAACAGCGTCGTATTGTGGTCACCGTCCGGTTGCACGTATGACAGTACCTTGCCGTCATCCTTGCTCATTACTTGGAACGCATTCTCGGTATTGAGCGGAAACACCCACGAATCATGGGTTCCATACACAAAAATCAAACTGTCGTTTGGCACAAAGTTCATCATGGAATTGGTTTGTGAAATCTGCAAAAATTCGGCATCTCCGTCATTTACTATCGCTTTGACGAAGGCAGGTTGAAACAACAGTGCCGGATTGTCGTGAAAATTAACTATGTATGGTTTGTTGTACGACAGGTCATAATCAATAGATTGCAGCGCAGCATTGTCTTCTTCCGAAAAAATATCTGCATAGTTTTTCGAGTAATGATAGTCGTTTTTATAGGTATGCAATACCCACAAAAAACTTGACATCGCTGTCTTTCCCAACGGTTTGTCGCTACTGATAATTGCTTTGGCAAAGGCATACATATCATACGCGCCCGAGCCGGCAACGTCTTTTGCCACGTGCAATTTGACAGACGGAGTGTTTTCAATGGTTTTGTGCAGCGCAACAGCCGCCTGTCCGCCTTCGGAATAACCGGTGATGAAAATTTCAGGATTGAAGGACACGCTGACTTTCGGATTGGCAGCATATTCGCGGTAAGCCAGAATAAAGTCCAAGCCGGTTTTTCCCAGCGATTCCGCGTGCGAGTAGGGATGCACAACGGATTTACTTTCGCCGTAACCGATATAATCGGGCGCCAGCACAACGCAATGAAACGCCGAGGAAATCATCATGCAGAAAAACGATTCCATTAAGGTGATGCCGGTATCGCTGTCGCGATTCCCATTGGTGCCGTGTTGAAAAATCACCGTAGGAAATTGCGGCTGATAATCAACGGGGACAAACAGGGTGCCCGATACATTCAGCCGGGTAAACTGGGGATAATTGGTCGTATAGACCATGCGATGCACCATGACGTCGCTTTCGGGCAACGATGCATATTTGCCGTATCCATAACTCGTAGCCCCGCTTGACAGCATTGCACGGTTGACAGTCCCGCCCTCGTCAATCTTTACAAAATATTGATATCCGGGCGGTTCGGATGGCTCGGGCGGTTCGGATGGCTCTTTTTCAGAGCATCCACAAACCAAGGCGATGCAAAACAGTATGATATGGAAATATTTCTTCAATCCTATATTTTATTCGTTAAATTAATTACCACAAAAATAGTGCAAAATTTTGAATATAAAAGGGGATGAGGAAAAAATAACTTCTGCGTGTTGTAAACCGTTCAATCAATCCGGTGATTTGTGACCTGTTTTAAATGACCTAAAACAGGTCGCCTATTTATGTAAATTAATTAATCGATTATATAAATTACATAAAATAGTTTTAAATAATTGTATATAAAATATTTAATACTATGCAAAATTATTTTGTATCTTTGCGGTCACGAACAGTTTTATACGAAAATAAATTTTCATATCACTGCATTTACTAATTGAACTCACGATGAAGAATTACGAAAAAAAGAAAAAAATACAACCTATTAAAATTATGCGTACAAAAATAAGATGAAGAAATATGAAAACAAGGTTTTTCAAGAACCGCTCGTGAAAAAAGGACAAAGTAGAGAACTTAAAAAACTTTTCAATGATTTGCCTTGCTTTTTCGATAGGTAGTTCGATAATTTATGAAATTACGTCAACAGACATAATTTTTCTGCCATTTTGATTATAATGTTACTATTAACAAAAATTATCGTACTTTTGCGGTTTTAAAAAGATTATTTTATCCTAAAATATAATGAGTGTAAATTCTTTTTTATCCTCGCTGTTTGGCAATAAAGCCCAGAAAGACATGAAGGAAATCCGTCCATACGTGGACAGGATAAAGGCTGCGTACGAGCGCGTCGCCGGTTTGTCCAACGACCGGTTGAGGGAAGAAACCGCGCAGATGCGGAAACAGATACAGGACGCTATACAAGACGAGCAGAACAAAATCGCCGACCTGAAAGCCAAGGCAGAAGACGTCAACGCCTCTGTGGATGAGGTGGAAAGGTGCTACAAGGAAATCGACCGCTTGGAAAAGGCGATGGTGGAAGACGTTGAAAAGACCATGAACGAGATTCTTCCGGTGGCTTTTTCCGTTATGAAAGAAACAGCGCGGCGTTTCAAGGAAAATGAGCGCATTGAGGTGACAGCCACCGACTTTGACCGCGCGCTGGCGATAAAGAAGCACAACGTGATGATTGCCGGCGACAAGGCTATATGGCTCAACCGATGGATGGCAGGCGGCAACGAAATAGTGTGGGACATGGTGCATTACGACGTGCAGTTGATTGGCGGCGTGGTGCTGCATCAGGGAAAAATAGCCGAGATGGCGACCGGCGAGGGAAAAACATTGGTGGCTACGCTGCCCGTTTTTCTGAATGCCTTGGCAGGATTGGGCGTACACGTGGTAACGGTGAATGACTACCTTTCCAAGCGCGACTCTGAGTGGATGGGACCTCTTTACGAGTTTCACGGCTTGTCTGTCGATTGCATCGACCGGCATCAGCCCAACTCGCCCGAACGCCGCGCCGCTTACAATGCCGATATCACTTTCGGAACCAATAACGAGTTCGGTTTCGATTACCTGCGCGACAATATGGCGATTAGTCCGGAAGACCTCGTGCAGCGCAAACACCACTATTCCATCGTGGATGAGGTCGATTCCGTGTTGATTGACGATGCACGAACGCCTCTCATCATTGCAGGACCCGTGCCAAAAGGCGATAATCAACTTTTCGACGAGTACAAGGCACGTGTAGAGCAACTTTTCAACGAGCAACGCCGCTTGGTGACACAGATACTGGCTGAATCCAAGCCCCTTCTCAACAGCGAGGACAACAAGGAACGCGACAAAGGCGGACTGCTGCTGCTCAGGGCGCACAAAGGGCTTCCCAAGAACAAACCGCTTATCAAAACGCTCAGCGAGCAGGGCAACAAGTTGTTGATGCAGAAAACCGAAAATTTCTATATGCAGGAAAATAACAAGAATATGCACATCGTTACCGATGAACTGTTCTTTGTTATTGACGAAAAGCATAACAGCATAGAATTAACCGACAAGGGTATCGAAATCCTGACACGCCGCACGGAAGACCCCAATTTCTTCATTCTTCCCGACATAGGCAGCGCTATTTCCGACCTCGAAAAACAATCGCTTACGCCGGAAGCCAAACTTGAACAGAAAGATGCTTTGTTGCAGGATTACGCCATCAAATCTGAACGGGTGCATACGGTCAACCAATTGCTGAAAGCCTACACGCTGTTCGAGAAAGACGATGAATACGTGGTGATTGACAACAAGGTAAAAATCGTTGACGAGCAGACGGGGCGTATCATGGAAGGACGCCGCTATTCAGACGGACTGCATCAGGCTATCGAGGCGAAGGAAAGCGTAAAGGTGGAAGCCGCCACGCAAACTTTCGCTACCATCACGTTGCAGAATTATTTCCGTATGTACCACAAACTTGCGGGTATGACCGGTACGGCGGAAACGGAAGCCGGCGAGTTGTGGAACATCTACAAATTAGACGTAGTGGTGATTCCGACCAACAAACCGATTACGCGCACCGACCACGAGGATTTGGTGTATAAGACGAAACGCGAAAAATACAACGCGGTGATTGACGAAATCGTTAATTTAGTCAACAACGGGCGCCCTGTTTTGGTGGGTACAACTTCGGTGGAAATATCGGAATTGTTGAGTAAGATGCTCAACCTTCGCAAGATAAAGCACAACGTACTGAACGCCAAATTGCACCAGAAAGAGGCTGAAATTGTAGCCGAAGCCGGACAAACAGGCACCGTTACCATCGCCACCAACATGGCGGGACGTGGGACGGACATCAAACTGTCGCCCGAAGTGAAGGCTGCCGGCGGTTTAGCCATCGTAGGTACGGAACGCCACGAGTCGCGCCGCGTGGACAGGCAGTTGCGCGGTCGTGCCGGACGGCAGGGCGACCCGGGAAGTTCGCAGTTCTTCGTGTCGCTGGAAGACGACCTGATGCGCCTCTTCGGTTCCGACCGTATAGCGGGCATGATGGACAGGCTCGGACTGAAAGAGGGCGAAGTGATTCAACATTCGATGATTACCAAATCCATCGAGCGGGCGCAGCGCAAGGTTGAGGAAAACAACTTCGGCATTCGCAAGCGTTTGCTGGAATATGACGACGTGATGAACTCGCAGCGCGAGGTAATCTATACCAAACGTCGCCATGCCCTTTACGGCGAACGCCTCAACATTGACATTGCCAACATGATGTACGATGTAATCGACAGTTTGGTGAATGATTTTCACGCAAATCAGGATTACGAGGGCTTGAACATGGATTTGATACGTTATTTTTCCATCGAACTGCCCCTTGACGAACAGAAATTCCTGAAAGACTCTGTGAATGACACCGTTGAACTCGTTTATGACACGGCTTTGCAGGGCTATCAGCGCAAGAGCGAGCACAACGCCCAGCAGGCGCTGCCGGTCATCAAGGATGTGTTTGAAAATCAGGGCAACCAGTACGAAAATATCGTAGTGCCTTTCACAGACGGACGGCGTGTGTATCAGATTATTACCAATCTGAAAAAGTCATACGAAACGCAGGGACGCGAGTTGATGCGCTCGTTTGAGAAAAGCGCCATTCTTGCCACCATCGACGAGGCTTGGAAAGAGCATCTGCGCGAATTGGACGACCTGCGCACATCGGTACAAAACGCCAGTTACGAGCAGAAAGACCCGCTGTTGATTTACAAATTTGAGTCATTCGAGTTGTTCAAGACGATGATGGAAAAAATCAACCGCGACGTGGTTTCCCTCTTGCTCAAAAGCAGCATCCCTCTTCGCGACCCCAACGAGGTGCAACGCGCACAGGCGCCGCGCCGTTTGGACATGAGCCGTATGCAGGTGCATAAAAGCGAATACAGTCGCCGCTCTGCACAACAGCCTGTGCCCGGAATGGACGATACACGCGAAAAGCAAAAGCCGCAACCCATCGTAAAAACCGAAAAAAAGGTGGGACGCAACGACCCCTGCCCCTGCGGTAGCGGAAAGAAATACAAAAATTGCCACGGGGCAAACAATTGACGATTAAATTGTGATACATTGTGATAAGTTGTGATACAATTGTGATACAATTGTGATACGGTTGTGATACAGTGGTGATACGATTGTATTTCATTGTCAATTGTCCACTGTCAATTATTCCCTCACCTCCATTTCCCCCACAATCCTTTGTGCGCCATACACTTTGTCCACGATGAAGAGAATGTAGCGAATATCGGCAATGATATTGCGGCATTGTTCGGCGTCATATACCACGTCGCTCATGGTGCCTTCCCAGTTGCGGTCGAAATTCAGCCCTATCAGTTCGCCGTTGCCGTTGAACACCGGACTGCCCGAATTGCCGCCCGAAGTGTGGTTGGAAGCGATGAAACATACCGGTACCATTCCGTTTGCGGCATACTGCCCGAAATTTTTTTGCTCTGCGGCTTGTTTGAGGGCTTGCGGCACGCGATAATCGTAAATATCGGGATTATCCTTCTCCATGATGCCTTCCAGAGTGGTGAAAGGTTGGTAAGTCACCGCATCCGAGGGCGAGTAGCCGACGGTTTGCCCGAACGATATGCGCATGGTGTGGTTGGCGTTGGGGTAGAAAATCCGCTCTTTGTCAGCCTGCAACTGTGCCGCGATATACACCCGCGACAAACTGTCATGTTCCTGTGACAGCCGCCTGAGCGACGGATATACCCGCTCATTCAGCATCGCTTGTCCGCTGAGGTAAATGGCGATCATCGGCTCTTTTTGGATGAGTTTGTTGGCGGACTTCGGATTTGCCAGCACTTTCTCCAACGCTTGATATGACCGGAAGACAGATTTCGCATACACCTCGTCCGCCCATTTCTCGACAGACCCTTTGTGTCGTTTCAGTTGCGCCTTCATTTCTTCAAAATGGTACGCTTCGGGAATGTTTGCAAGATAGGCTTTCATCATCGCCACAAAAATATCTTTGTCCACCGCAAGCGAAAAATCTTTGTAGAATCCTGACGCTTTTTTCAGTAAATCCTGATTGGGTGGTGGAATGTCTGTAAGTAACGATCCCGCAAATTTCACTAATTCGATAGACGTTATGGATTCGGCATAACAGGCAGACGCCTGTTGAAGTAGCGCTGCTGCCTCGACGTTGTTTTTCATTTTTTCCAACAACAGTCCGTAGTCGCGCGACCATTGCGGATTGTCGGCTATCTGCTGCGAAAAAGCCGTTTCGCGGGCTATTTTTTGCTTCACCCCGTCGGCACGCTGAACGCCATGAATGACGCCCTGCCATTTTTTCCAAGCGTTGCTCACACCGGCGTGTTTGGCGGCATACTGTATGCGTGTGGCAGCGTCAGCCTGCATATAACGCTCCATAATTTCAAGCCGCTCGGTACGCAGCGCCACCCGCAGAGGATAGTTTTGCCGTATCAGGTAATCCAACTCATACGAAGTGATAAACTCGTCGGTGGCAGCAGGATAGCCGTAAACCATCGTGAAATCGCCTTCGCGGATTCCGGCAATGGACACAGGCGCATATTTGCGGGGCTGATAAGGCACGTTGTCAGGCGAATAGGCTGCCGGTTGGTTGTTTTTGTCCGCATAAATGCGAAAAATGCTGAAATCGCCCGTATGACGGGGCCATATCCAGTTGTCCGTATCGCCGCCGAACTTCCCGATAGCCGTAGGGGGCGCACCGACCAACCGCACGTCGGAAAATATTTCATACACATACATGAAATACTGATTTCCGCCAAAGAGCGGTTTCACGTCCACGCGGTGATGCTTGGCTGGTTGGCGGGCTTTGACGATGCGGGCAACAGCCGCCGCGATGCTGTCGTTGCGTTGCCGTTCGGTCATGCCGGAAGTGATGCGCTGCAACACCTCGGCGGTGACGTCTTCCATCCGTTCGAGGAAAGTGGCGGTCAGTCCCGGATTGGGCAATTCGTCGCCCGCGGATTGCGCCCAGAAGCCATCCGTCAGGTAGTCGTGCTCCAACGAACTGTGCGACTGCACCTGCCCGTAGCCGCAATGATAGTTGGTAAAAAGCAGCCCCTGCGCGGAAACGACCACGCCGCTGCATCCGCCGCCAAACAGCACCACAGCGTCTTTCAGGCTCGCATGGTTGATACTGTAAATATCTTCGGGCGAAAGTTTCAGCCCTAATTCCTTCATCTGCCGGTAACGTGTCTGTTCCAGCAGCAAAGGAATCCACATTCCCTCATCGGCACGAACAGGGCTAAACATTACAACGAACAAAAAGACGGCGGTCAAACGATAACGGGACATATATTTGCAATTAAATAAATGATTGACGATTGAATGATTCTGCAAAAATAACAGATTTTATGTTCATATCAAAAATTAACAATTTTATGCAATTTGCATAATCGATTATATAATTTGCATAAAATATATTTAACTATTTTATTTACTGATTATTATAACTATGCAATATATCTTTGCTCACGTCTCCGGAAGTGACG
>JAISKR010000317.1 GCA_031260845.1 Bacteroidales bacterium | reverse complement strand
CTGGGAGTTGGTTCTGCGGTTGGCGCAGGATTACGGAAAAACAGCAATTTATGCGAAGCAATGGGTTGATTTGATGCGACTGAATGCTGCTCGTGGTTACAGCGACGGCGGTAGTGGCGACTACGGACCAAACAGCGGCGGATACGACCAGCTTGGCTGGGGAACGTTGATGTTTGCCAAACAATGGAATGATTACGGATGAAATCATTTGAAGAAGCGGGAATAAAAGTCGGAAAATTTACCGGCGGAGTAACTATTAAATAAATGAACAGGAAACGAATACATTTTCTTTTGATATTACTGATTGCGGTTGTTCGTCTTTCAGCTACCGAATGGCAATGGTCGATAAGCGTTAAAAGCGTTGTTTCGGACGAGACCGGCGACCATCCGCAAGCCTTTCTTTGGATTCCGGAAAATTGCGACACAGTGCGAGCCGTTGTGTTCGGACAGCACAACATGTGCGAAGAAACCATTTTTACCCACTCTGCGTTTCGTCAAACGATGTCGGAACTCGGTTTTGCCATCGTTTGGGTGACGCCTATTTTTGAGCAGCAGTGGAAAGTAGAAAACGGCTGCGGGCAGGCTTTTGATGAAATGATGAACGATTTGGCGGACGTGAGCGGCTACAGTGAACTCAAGACCACGCCTGTCGTGCCTTTGGGACATTCGGCAATGGCTACTTTCCCCTGGAATTTTGCCGCGTGGAACAAAGAACGCACTTTGGCAATCGTTTCCTACAAAGGCGATGCGCCACGCACCAATCTTTGCGGTTACGGACGGGAAAACCTCGAATGGGGACGCACCCGGAATATCAATGGCATTCCGGGCTTGATGATTGAGGGCGAATACGAATGGTGGGAAGCTCGCGTCAATCCGGCGTTGGCATTCAGGATGATGTACCCCGAAAGTTGCATTTCCTTCCTTGCCGACGTTGGTCACGGACATTTTGACGTGTCGGACGAGGTGGTCGATTATATTTGTTTGTTTTTAAAAAAAACGGCGGAATACCGTTTAACTCCGGTAGGTTTGAAACAGCTAAATCCGCATGATGGCTGGATGGCTGAACGCTGGCATCCTGTTCAGCCGGAACGTCCACAAGCTGCGCCTTATGCCGAATACAAAGGCAACCCGCACGATGCGTTTTGGTATTTCGACCGCGAAACAGCCGAAGCAACCGAAAAATATTATGCCCAAAAACCAAACTGCAAAATGCAATATATCGGTTTTGAGCAAAAAGGACAGTGGCTGAAATATGTAGAGGAATCGCACGAGGATTATAAAACTGTCATTGCCCCCGAAGCCGGTGGGCTGACTTTTCATTTGAAAGCATATTTTACAGATACGGCACATACCGTCATTGCGGGCAACGACCCGCAATTCCCGGAACAAAAGCATGAAAAAATTAAAATCGAGCGTATTTGCGGACCTGTCGCAAAAGTGAACGACACGACTTTTGTCCTGAATTTTTATTACATGGGGATGAACAACCGAAATCGCACCGGCGAGATTTGGCTCTTTGCTTATGCCGATGGCAATGATGAATACAAAAGTGCCGTACAGCAAATCAACATTCGTGTCCTTTATCCTTTGAAAGAAGGAACTATGCAAAAAATCACATTTCCTGAAATGAAAAATGTAAAAACCGGGACAAAACCGATAAAATTACAAGCGACTGCAGACAGTGGTTTACCCGTTCATTATTACGTCAAAGAAGGGGCAGCTCAAATAGTCGATAATCAAATTGTATTTACTAAAATCCCGCCCCGCGCCAGGATGCCGCATAAAATTACGGTTGTGGCGTGGCAGTACGGCAGCAGTACGGAGCCGGAAATTCAATCGGCAACACCTGTGGAACGAAGTTTTTATATAATTAGGAATAAATGATTTGAAACCATGAAAAAGACATGCTGTATTATTATTATTTTTACAATACTTTCGATAAATATTTTTGCGCAGTCGGTTTACCCCGGCCAGCACAGGGGAAAACTGAAAAAGGAAACCATCGTTCCGCTTCGGGCGCAAAGTTTCGATTTGCAGGATGTACGCCTGTTGCCAAGCCGTTTCCGCAATAACATGGCGCTTGATTCGGCCTGGATGGTTTCTCTCGACGTTAACCGCCTGCTTCACGGCTTTCGCACAAATGCGGGTGTGTTTTCCGGTCGCGAAGGCGGATACATGACGGTAAAAAAACTTGGAGGCTGGGAATCGCTCGACTGCGAACTGCGCGGGCATACGACAGGACATTTGCTGTCGGCTTACGGACTGATGTATGCCGCTACGGGAAGCAACATTTTCAAGTTGAAAGGGGATAGTTTGGTCAACGGCCTGGCAGAAGTTCAGGACGTGTTGCGGAACGGTTATCTGAGCGCCTTTCCCGAAGAACTTATTAACCGTACGATTCGGGGAGAAAGCGTATGGGCGCCGTGGTACACTTTACACAAGCTGTTGGCCGGATTGATAGACCAGTACCTGTATGCAAATAACGGGCAAGCCCTGTCTGCATCTGTAAAAATGGCTGACTGGGCATATAACAAACTGAACTCCCTGGACGAAGACGCCCGTCGCCGCATGATTCGCAATGAATTTGGCGGTATTAACGAATCGTTTTACAATCTCCATTCCGTAACCGGCAACGAACGCCATCTTTGGTTATCACGTTTTTTCTATCATAATGAGGTCATTGACCCTCTGAAAGAACATCGAAACGATTTTGGAACGAAACATGCCAATACTTTTATACCGAAAGTGATAGCCGAAGCCCGCAACCACGAATCGTCCGGCGACGAAGCAAGCCGCCGGTCGGTAGATTTCTTTATGCAAACCATGCTTGACGACCATACCTTTGCCCCGGGTTGCGTGAGCGACAAAGAGCATTTTTTTGACCCGAAGGAATTTTCCAGACACATTTCAGGTTATACGGGTGAAACGTGTTGCACTTACAATATGCTAAAATTGAGCCGCCATATTTTTTGCCTTTCCGCCAATGCTTCGGTAGCCGATTATTACGAGCGTGCGCTTTATAACCACATACTTGGACAGCAAGACCCCGAAACAGGCATGACGTCATATTTTCTGCCTTTGCTGTCAGGCGCTCACAAGGTTTACAGTACTCCCGAAAATTCTTTCTGGTGTTGCGTGGGCAGCGGTTTTGAAAGCCATGCCAAGTATGGTGAAGCTATTTACTATCATAATAACGACGAATTATTTGTAAACCTGTTTATTCCGTCGGAACTGACCTGGCGGGAAAAAAACGCGAAGATAAGAATGGAAACTGAATTTCCCGAAGATGAGTTTGTCAAAATCACTGTTTCAACGAAAAAACCGGAGACGTTTATGCTTCATCTGCGTTACCCGGCGTGGGCTTCCGATGTTGAGGTCAAAATAAACGGGAAGAAAACGAAAATAAAGCAAATGCCATCGAGTTTTATTGACATCGAAAGGACTTGGAAAACCGGAGACGTAATAGAAGTACGTTATCCGATGCATCTATATCTCATAAAAGCAAAAGATAATCAGTCTATTGCATCTGTCATGTATGGTCCGTTGACGCTGGCAGGCGCAATGGGGACGGAAGGGATGAGACCGCCCGCCCCATTTTCCAATCCGTTGCTGTACAACGATTATTATACTTATGATTATAATATTCCGTCCGGAATGAATGATTCCCTGCCGATTGACGAAAATAAAATTGCGGAATACATCAAACCGCTTGCCGGCGAAAGTCTTACTTTTGAAACAACAGA
>JAISKR010000237.1 GCA_031260845.1 Bacteroidales bacterium | reverse complement strand
CTCCATTTGTCGGTGGCTTCGTCAATGTATTTCGACACCGGTTTGCCCGCGCCATGTCCGGCGTTTGTTTCGATACGAATCAAGGCGGGATGGTCGTCGCTTGCTTTTTCCTGCAAAGTGGCGGCAAATTTGAAAGAATGTGCCGGAACAACGCGGTCGTCGTGGTCGGCAGTTGTGACCAAAGTGGCAGGATAAGTGACATTCTCTTTAATGTTGTGCAGGGGCGAATAAGGGTACAGATAGCCAAAATCCTTCTCATTGTCGCTTGCGCCGTATTCAACCACCCAGCCCCAACCGCAGGTGAATTTCTGGTAACGAAGCATATCCATCACGCCCACCGCAGGCAATGCCACGCGAAAGAGTTCCGGTCGCTGCGTCATGGCGGCGCCCACTAACAGTCCGCCATTGGAACCTCCGCTGATAGCCAGTTTTTCACGCGAAGTGTATTTTTCACGAATGAGATACTCAGCCGCTGCAATGAAATCATCAAACACATTCTGTTTTTTCTCCAACATACCTGCTTTGTGCCATTCCTCGCCGTATTCTCCGCCGCCGCGAAGGTTCGCCACAGCGTAAATGCCGCCATTTTCGAGGAATATCTGATTGGCAATGCTGAACGAAGGCGTCACAGGAATATTGAAGCCGCCATAACCATATAACAATGCGGGATTTTTACCATTCCGCTGCATCCCTTTCTTATACACGATGAACAGATGCACAGGCGTACCGTCTTTGCTGTCGTAAAACACTTGCTCGGTTTCGTAATCGTCTGTATTAAAATTGATTTCGGGCTGACGAAACAAAGTGGAATTGCCGCTTGTAATGTCGTATTGATAGATAAAAGAGGGCGTTGTGAAATTGGAAAAGGAATAGAACAGTGTTTTGTCATCCCGATTGCCCGATAAACCGGAAGCGGTGCCAATGGCAGGCAATTTTATCTCCTTTTCAATTTTGCCCTGATAGTTCAACTGCAACACCCGCGTGCTGGCGTCTTTCAAATAAAAGGCAAAGAGTTTCTCGCCGCCGGTGGACACCGTTTCGAGTAATTCGACCGTTTCGGGAATCACGTCTATCCATTTTGCCGGTTCCGGCTCGGCGGGGTCAATGGAAGTAAGGCGGTAGTTGGGCGCTCCATAGTCGGTAAGCACCAATAAACGCCCTTTGACGTGCTCTACAACGCTGTAATTGTGTTCAAATCCTTTTGCCAGAAGGCTCAACTTGCTGTATGGCTGGTTGAGCGGCTGACAGTACAGTTCGGCGCCCGAGGTGCCTTCCGAGGCAGAAACAATCAGGTATTCCTCATCTTTGGTCACCTGAGCGGAAAAATATCTCAACGGGTGTTCCCTGTCTTCAAATATCAGTTTATCCTGACTTTGCGGTGTGCCCAGCGCATGATAATAAATTTTCTGAAACCGGTTTTGACCGGTAAACTGCTCGGCGGCGTCAGGCTCGTCATAACGGCTGTAATAAAAGCCGTCGCCCTTCCACGAAGCGGTGGAAAACTTAATCCATTGCAAGCGGTCGTCAAGATTTTCGCCTGTCTGGGCGTCTTTGACGAAAGTTTCTTCCCAGTCAGAGCCGGCTTTGGACAGATTATACGCCATGTAGCGGTGGTCTTTTGAAAAGGAAACGGATTTCAACGCCACCGTGCCGTCTGTGGACAAGGTATTGGGATCGAGAAAAACTTCCGGCTCGGCGTCTAACTGTTTCAGGCGATACAAGACGGACTGGTTCTGCAAGCCGTCATTTTTAAAGAAATAATAATAGTCGCCCTCATGAAAAGGGGACATATAGCGGGGATAATTCCACATTTCGGTCAAACGGGCGCGTATCGTTTCCCGAAAGGGTATCTGCGAGAGATAATCCTCTGTGACTGCATTCTGCGCCTTTACCCATGCGGCAGTTTGTTCCGAACGGTCGTCTTCTAACCAGCGGTAGGGGTCGGGAACACTGGCGCCGAAATAATCGTCTGCCACATTATCTTTGGCTGTGAGTGGATAGGGTTTCAGGTTGATACTGTTTTGGTTGCACGAACAAAGACAACAAAGCATGATGATATATTTTTTCATGATATACACAACTAATTTTTTGCAAAAGTAGATGATTTTTTTCAGATTGTAAAAAACTTTTTTTTCCAGTGAACAAATTTGGCACTGTCAGGTCGAGGCGACCCTGACAGGTCTTTGCGGCGGCGTTGACCTGACAGTGTTGAAAACCTGTCAGTGTCACATATTGCGAAAATGGGCACCCATTTTGCAAAAATGTACGATAGCGAATAATCATTAAAATTTAGATATTGATAGTTTGTTTTAAAAAAATACTATCTTTGTAGTAGATAAAAATCCGTGAAATACGGATAAACTGTTGTCAAGTAATTATTTATATAAATTTTAAATTATGAATTGTTTTAAAATTCTGTATCAACCCGAAAAGGCGTTTGAAAACATTAGTGCAAAGCCCTCATGGGGGGTGGATTTTGCAATAATCAGTCTGATTCTGATAGTGATAGGTTATTTTTCGCTTCCCATGCAGGAACAGATAATGGAACTCAGTTTTCAGAAACTGACGCCTGAACAACGGGAAGCCATGCAAAATATGTCCGCGATTACCACCATTACGCGGTACGTGAGTTTGGCATTTCTTCCTGTATTTTTTCTTCTCTATGCGTTAGTGGCGGCAGCCGTTGTGTATGCCGGAACGTCTATTTGCAAGGGGAAACAAGTTTTCAAGGAACTGTTTGCCTTGTCCATAGCCGCCTACATGATTAAAGCCATTGGCGGATACGTCAATACCGTGGTGGTGGTGTTGATAAAAGGCGTGGAAAGCATCCAAAGTCCCTTTGACGCCTCACCCACCGGCTTGAATGCCCTGTTTGACGTGAAAAGCATAGGGGTGTTCCTTTACAGTTTCCTTAGCAGCATCACCCTTTTTGAGGTATGGTTCGTTGTGGTGATGATTTTCGGGGCTTCGCGACTGGCAGGAATAGACGCCAAAAAATCCGCCGCAGTCGTGATTACCATCTGGCTGCTGACGACATTGATTACGGCTTCTATCGCCACCCTCGCACCGCAACCTTAACCCGCAGCCGACCAATATGAATACCCTTCGTTATCTCATCAGCCATCAATGGAAAGCAACGCGCCGCGCCCCAATGTGGCAGCAAAATCTTGTGGTCAACATTCTGTTAGGCTTGGCAATGCTGTACATGGCGCTCTCATTCTTGGCGCTCGGATTTTTTGCAGACACTGCTTTGCGACATATTTTCCCCGACAGAGCGCCTGTCGATATATTCAACACCGCACTGCTCTACTATTTTGGAATGGAAATACTGTTCCGGCTGTTCATGCAATCGCTTCCGAGCATG
>JAISKR010000211.1 GCA_031260845.1 Bacteroidales bacterium | reverse complement strand
AAAGGCACTTTGGAGTTGCGACCGATGTTCCATTTTACAAAGAAACGCATTGAGGCGCACGTCTGCATTTGTTTTGTGGCTTACAAAGTGTATAAGGAACTCGAACGAATACTGAAAATCAATAATATATCATTAAGTGTTGATAGGGTTTTAGACATTGCCAAAACCATAACCACATTAAAAATCAGGTTGCCAATCAGCAATGAAACGATGACTAAAACAATGTTGCTTACTAAAAAACACCTGTCTATCGCCAAACTTTTTGACGATAATTTCTGGAAATCCGTTTAGGGTGACGCATTGTCAAAGTCAGGTGGTGGCGTTGCTATTTCGTTTCCCCCCTTTCCCCCTTTATCCTTTTCACCCTTTTTATCTTTTTTTTACTTTTTTTTGCAGGATTCGAAAATTCTTTCTACATTTGCCGCCGTATTAATTGAATAAATAATCATGTCTAAAACGTCTGTAAGCAAGTTCTGGTGGTGGCAACTGACAATTTCCCGATTGTGAGCGGCAGCGCCATTGCATGAACTTTGCAGATTCAAAAATATCAACAGGGCTGTCGCACACACGACAGCCCTGATTTTTTATAGCAAACAATTAAATAATTAAAAATAAGATGAAAACAAAGATTCAAACCATCGCTCAAACGCAACTGATTGACACACAAACGCCGGTCAGCATTTATCTGAAAGTGCGGGATATGTATCCCGAGTCGGCATTGCTGGAAAGTTCCGACTACCACGCCATGGACAACAGTTATTCGTTCATCGGGATTGAGCCGCTGGCGCGTTTCAGCGTCAAGCAGTACAAAAGCACCGAGCAATATCCCGACGGCAGCCTCGAAGTGCGCACCATCGACGACTCGCTCAGCGTGGAAAACGCCCTGAACGATTTTGTTCACAATTTCGAGGTGAGCGGCGAGAAAAGCAAGTTGAACGGTTTTTTCGGCTACACCGCCTACGACGCCGTGCGTTATTTCGAGCATATCCCCGTGAGCAACGGGGACGAGGAAATCGGCAACCTGCCCGAAATGACCTATATCCTTTACCGTTTTGTGATTGCCATCGACCATCTGCACAACCAGATGACCATCACCGAGAACCTCTGCGAAGGGCAGGAAAGCAAAATGAACGACCTGATAGCAGTGTTGGAAAGCCGCAATTTCCCCTCATACCATTTCAGCATACAGGGGGAAGTGACCTCGCCCATCACCGACGAGCAGTACAAGGGATTTGTTGAGAAGGGCATCGCACACTGCCTGCGCGGCGACGTGTTTCAGATTGTCCTCTCTCGGCGCTTCGAGCAGGGTTTCAAAGGCGACGATTTTAAGGTATATCGCGCCCTTCGTTCCATCAATCCATCGCCCTACCTGTTTTATTTTGACTTCGGCTCGTATCGTATTTTTGGCTCTTCGCCCGAAACCCACGTGAAGGTGGAAGGCGACAAGGCGACCATCGACCCGATAGCAGGCACGTTTCACCGCACCGGCGACGATGCGAAAGACGAGGAATTGGCGCGGCAGTTGCTCAACGACCCGAAGGAAAATGCCGAACACGTGATGCTGGTTGACCTTGCCCGCAACGACCTCAGCCGCAATGCCACCGGTGTGGAAGTGAAATCTTTCAAGGAAGTGCAGTTTTATTCGCACGTCATCCATTTGGTGTCGCGGGTGACAGGGACAGTAAGCGACGATACCAACCGTATCCGCTTGTTTGCCGATACTTTTCCGGCAGGTACGCTGTCGGGCGCCCCGAAAGTGCGGGCAATGCAGTTGATTGACGAGATTGAACAACGTCCGCGCAGTATCTACGGCGGTTGCATCGGCTATATCGGCTTCGACGGCAATATCAATCAGGCAATTACCATCCGTTCATTCCTGAGCCGCAACAATAAACTCTATTTTCAGGCAGGCGCGGGCATCGTTGCCAAAAGCAATCCCGAAAGCGAACTCAAAGAAGTGAATAACAAACTCGAAGCGCTAAGAAAAGCGATTGATTTGGCGTTGGGGAATTGGCAGTAAATACAGGTTATACAGTTGTTATACAATAGTTATACAGTTGTTATAGATAGTTATATGTGCGATACGATAGTGATACAGTTGCGATACGATAGTGATACATTGATTTATTCTTAATGGTTTTTCATTGTCAATTGTCAACTGTCAATTTTATGCTTAATCAATACATTCATGAAGATATTAGTTTTCGATAATTACGATTCGTTCACCTACAATCTTGTACACGCGGTGCGCAAGTTGGGGTACAAGAACGTGACGGTGGTGCGCAACGACAAAATAGCGTTGGAAGAGGTGGCGGATTACGATAAAATCATCCTGTCGCCCGGACCGGGCATACCGTCGGAAGCCGGTGTGTTGCTGCCTCTCATCAGGCAATATGCGCCGATGAAGAGCATTTTCGGGGTGTGCCTTGGTTTGCAGGCTATCGGCGAGGCGTTTGGCGGCACGTTGCACAACATGGGCGAGGTGTATCACGGCATTGCCACCCCTGTGAACGTCATCGTGCCCGACCCGCTCTTTGCCGGCTTGCCCGCCCGCATCGACGCCGGACGATACCACTCGTGGATTGTGAACCGCGAAGGTCTTCCCGCCGACCTTCGCATCACCGCCGTTGACGACGTTGGCAACATTATGGCGCTGACTCACACCAAATATGATGTGCGGGGCGTGCAGTTTCATCCCGAATCGGTGCTCACGCCACAGGGCGAAATCATCATTGAGAATTTCCTGAAAGGATAAGTTTAAAAACCGATGACATAGCCCGCTAAACCGGCAAGCAGACCTACGGCTACGGAAATGAGTTTCATGCAAAGAAAGCCTTTTTTCGACTCTGCCAGCAAGGGAAGCCCTGCATGACCTTCCTGCACAATGGAATTGGCAAGCAACACGCTGAAAGGGATGGCGCCCGAAGCAAACAGGGTGATAAACACCAAATGGGGACCCGATTCCGGTATCAATCCTATCAAAATCGCCAAAGCCAGCATATATCCCGGATTCCGTTCCACCCATTCGCCAATGTCCATGAAATACTGACCGAAACTCAGAACGGTCAGCACGCCCAATGTCCACAAAAAGATTTTGGGCAAATGTTTTTTAATAATGTGTTCCCAAAGATGCTCTTTCAGAAAATGGTCGTGCACCGTGATGACTATAAACAGCGCAAACAGGCTGACACAGGCAAAGAGGATATTCAACCACCGCTCTTGAAGCAGGATGCCCGAAAAACTGTGGTCATGGTCATGACTGTGCCCTGCGTGTCCCCCGTCTGCACCGTGCTGATGCTCTAACCAGCCCATCATGATGAACACGATTAACGCGATGATGCCGGTAATCAGCAGCGCCCTTTCAAAAGTGACGTGTTGCAGGTTCGTGCGCCAGTTGCCGCGAATATCGGAATGGCTGTGCTTGTCGGAATCATGAATGACAAAGTGTTCGGAATCAAAAGGCGTAGGGAATTTTTTCACAAAAAAATCAGTCACAAGACCGGTTACGATGGCTATCACAAAGAGAATAGCCGATAGAATGAGCGCTTCTTTCGGCAGAATAGCCAGCATGGCAAAGGCTTCGTCGCCAAAAGAGGCTATCAGGCAGGTGACCAACGCGCCAAAACTGACGATATTGTGCGTAAACAGGGAAACGACGACGAAACCGCCCAAACAGCCGGGTATCACCCCCAACAAAGCAGCCAGCAGAAGTTGGCGAAAGCCCGAACCCTGAAAGCGTGTCACCCATTTGCCTTTGGTGTTGACATTGACATATTCTATCAACAGCATCATTACCAATACAAATGACGTTATAATTACTGTGTTTTGAAGAATCGAAGCAACGACGTGATACATTACGCAACCTGAGATGAATAGGGCAAAGTGAAATAAAAGGAAGAACCGTTGCCCACTGTCGATTCAACCCAAATATGACCGTCCATCAGTTCCACCAAGTTTTTCGAGATAGCCAAGCCTAAACCGGCGCCACCCCCTTTTACGGGCATATCGTTATTCAATTGCTGAAACCGTTCAAAAATCAAACTCAGTTTATCTTCCGGAATACCAATACCCGTGTCTTCCACAAACAACAGCAATTCATTTCTTCTTTTCCCTACCGAATAACCGAAACGGATAAAGCCCTTGGTGGTGAATTTCACGGCATTAGCCACTAAATTGATTAGCACCTGACGAAGGCGAACGGGGTCGGTAAAAATGGTGCATGGCGTCACAAAAGCGCGATTGTCCAAGATGACTTCGACCCTTTTTTCGTTTCGGTGAACAATGTCCTGAAACATTACTTCCAATTGTTCCATCATGGCGTTTAAATCGAACGATACAGGGTGAAGCGACAACTGTTGCGTATCCATTTTGGATATGTCAATAATGTCGCCGATTAACTGCAAGAGTTGTTCCACATTGCTGCGTATCACTTTGATATAAAACTGTCGCTTTTCAGCCGTGATATTGTCCTGTTCCAAGAACGACAGAAAGCCGACAATACCGTTCATCGGGGTACGTATTTCATGCGACATATTTGCCAAAAAAGTCGATTTGAGCCTGTCCGACCGTTCGGATTGCTGCCGTGCGCGAATCAATTCCGCTTCAATTTCTTTCTGGTCGGATATATCCACAGCAATAGCATCCATAAGTATCTGGTCGCCATTCTTGTATGGCGTTCCTGATTCCAACAGCCAAATCTCTTTGCCGTCTTTGTTGACTCTAAATTCGCAGGAATAAGCCGTCATATTTTGTATGCTTTCTTCTTCCATGCGTAATTTTACTTTTAAATCATCCGGATGAATGAGTTGGTAAAACAAGTTGACGTCGCGTTTAATATCTTCCGGCGCAACGCCCATCCATCGCTTTGAAGTGTTGCTGATATAAGAAATACGGGAAGTTCCGTCGGTTGACAAAATTTTACGGTAAATACATCCGCCCGGCAGGTTATCGCTGAGGGTGGTCAATTGCAGTTCGCTTTGTCGAAGTTTGTCGGTTTGTATTTTCACCTTCTCTTCTAAAAGATCCCTGTAATCGGTCAGTTCATTAAATGACGCCTGCAATTCTTTGTTTACTTGCGAAATTTCTTCCTGTTGCTTGGTCAATTTGGCATTCGCTTTCTTATTCATGTTGCGCCATCTGAAAATAAACAGCAGCAACAAAGCGGTGATAGCGGATACGACCAGAATAGCATAAACCATCCATTTTTGCTGTCGGATAGATCTGTTTTGCGCCTCAATCTGCAACCTGATTTCCTCGTTTTTTGTTCTTTCTTCCCGTTCAAACTGGTATTGTTTTTCCAACTGAGCCGCATTTTGTTGGTTATCCAATTTCGAGAGAGAATCTTTCGTTTCACGGTATTTTTGCAGGTTAATCATCGCTTCATCATAGTTGCCCATGCTGAATTTGACCTTGCTCAACCCGAAAAGCGAATTGGTCTGCAAACGTTGTGATCCGGCACTGACAGCCTTGTTGTATGCACTTTCGTAATATCTGTTGGCTTCTTGCAACCGGTTTCTGTCCAGATAAAAAGTACCGCTTGATAAATATGCCTGCGCTATGGTATAAGTTTGTTTTGACAAAATAGCATTTAATTTACAAAACTACGATTCATCTCCAGTAGTATACTGGTTGTGTATAAAAAATTATGGAAAATTACTTTCCGTAAAACTTTACAACATTTTTTAGTTGAAAAGTTGTGCT
>JAISKR010000036.1 GCA_031260845.1 Bacteroidales bacterium | reverse complement strand
AGGAGCGTCCTAGGGCAAAATTGGTGACTGGGGCTAAGTCGTAACAAGGTAGCCGTACCGGAAGGTGTGGCTGGAATACCTCCTTTATAGAGTCCTTAAGTTAATTGTTAATGAGTAATCGTTAACAATGCAACTCAAATACGACAGTACATCTCTGTACCTTGCTTTCTCTTATTATACGAAAAGCCTCGCAGATAAACCTCTGAGAGGCTTTTTTGTTTTTTATACATTATGTTACGAAATGTCGTAGATACCGCATATTAAAAAAAAAGATTAACTTTACACTTTGAAGATAAATCAAATCATTACATGAAATCAAAAATCATCCATCAAAAATTCAAAAGAATTTGCTTCAATGAAAAAAGCAGTAATCCTTTTAAGCGCCGCGTTAGCGCCGCAATAAATAAAGGTTGTTGAGCAAAAATGTTTTTCCGCTCGCGACAGAATCAAATTTAATTGTGAATTTAATGTGCCATTTTCCGATTTCTCATTTGTTTTTTGATAAAAATCACTATTTTTGCCTTTTTTTTAGCCAACTTTCAAAAATATCACTAAGGATATTACCTGTTAATAGCCAAAGATGATATGTTGTACAAGGTTGGATTGGGAAAATCTAATTGGTAATACTGACGGTCAAAATAATTCGTTTGCATCAATTTGGAACAAATGAAGGACAAGAAAGATGAACTTATGACTTTGCTGATACGCTTGCAAAATTCCAATTATCAAGCGTTTTCCGATCTGTTTAAGATATACAGTCAACAGGTCTATTTTTTCTGTTGCAAGAGTTTATCCAAAGAAGATGCGGAAGAAATAATGCAGAATGTGTTCATGACTGTTTGGGAAAACCGCCAAAAAATAGACCTTCAATATTCCTTTTCCGCCTATTTGTTTTCTATTGCAAAACATCAGGTATATAATGCCATCAGGAGTAAAATAGCGCAAAAAACTTTTGAGGAAAAATACCTGCGACAAACAGAAGAAGTGGAAATTCCTCAGGAATATGACGATACAGTAGAAAAACTGCACGAAAAATTAAAACAAGGCATCCGAAGTTTGCCCGACAGGCAGCGCGAAATATTTATGATGAGCCGCACTTACCGGATGACCTATAAAGAAATCGCCGAAAAACTCGGAATATCCGAAAATACGGTCGATACATCCATTCGTCGAAGTTTGGAAGTTCTGCGGCGGTTAGTGCAGAGGGTTGTCATCATCTTTTTTTTGATACATTAAAATATAGATGATAAAAAAAATCATTTTTTTGTCACGGAAAAAACATCCTCACGTTAATTATATGTACTATGAATGTTCAAACAGATATCACAACGTTAGTCAGAAAATTGCTGAACGATAGCCTGTCACCTCAGGAATTGCGAGAATTACAGCAATTGTTCCGTGCCGCCGAAGCGCACGGGGAAGCGGAGCAATGGCTGTCCGCTTTATGGCAATCCGTTGAAAAACAGTGCGATACGTCTATCCGTCAGGATGAAATATACAAACGGTTGTTTCAAAAAATCAAACCATCGGGAAACACCGGCACGGCACTCACAAAGGAACGTACTGATAACCGTACTTTACGGCTGATACATTCGGCGATGCGGTATGCCGCCGTTTTCGTGCTGACCATGGCTTTGTCGTGGTATTGGTTCAGGAATGACGAGCCTGCGCCTGTTCCTGCAACAGCGCTATCCATACCGTCTGTGGCTAACGAAGTGTCTGTAACTTATGGCTCGAAAACAAAGATTCTCTTGCCCGACAGTTCCGTTGTATTTCTCAATTCGGGCAGTACCCTGTCCTATCCGCCTGTTTTTGACAACGAACGTCATGTTACGCTTATCGGAGAAGGGTATTTTGTGGTTCGTTCCGATTCGCTGCATCCGTTTTTGGTGCATGCCTCCGACGTATGTGTCAAAGCATTGGGAACAGAATTTAACGTAAAAGCCTATCCCGAAGAAAAAAACGTGGAAACGGTATTGGTGAGCGGCTCGGTGAAGATACTGAAACGAGGTCAGACCGACCCCATCATTGAGTTAAAGCCCGGAGAAAGGGCGTCATACATAAAAACCACGCCAAAGCAGCCTGCCGTTGCCGGCAAGCCGGCAAAAACAGAACAGCGGATGGAGATAGACGTCATCAAACCGGAAATATCCACCGGATGGGTTGACAACCGGTTGGTGTTCGACGCCGAGCCGTTTGAACAAATAGCGGTACGTTTGGAGCGATGGTTCAACGTGGATATCGACATTCGCAATGCCCGCCTGTCCAAAACCCGCCTGTCCGGACGGTATGATACGGAAAGTATCGAGCAGGTGATGCATTCCCTGCAAATGGCGGCGTCTTTCACCTATAAAATCGAAAAAAACAGGATTATCATTAAATAACTAATCGTATGAAACATATTAAAAAGGAGGGCGCCATGGATACAGGATAAAGCAGGAAGAAGAAAAACGGGAAGTGTTCACACCACTCCCCGCGAATGAAAATTGTGAATCAAGTTATAAATTTAATATCAACAATTTTAATGCAAAGATATATGAATTATTTAATAAAAAATGAATTTTTAAAATTTTTAAGAAGTCAACTAAAATCGAAAGTCATGAGAACAACAGTTTTGTTAATAATGTGTAATTTACTTACCTTGCACGCAACTGTTTTTTCGCAGAGTATAGTAACCATGAAGGGGGAGAATATTTCCCTGAAAAAAGCGCTTGTGCAATTGGAACAGGAAACACAAGTGAAATTTGTTTATAGGGACGAAGCCATCAGTGATTTCAAGGTGAGTTTCGACCTGAAAAATTCTACAATTGAAGAAAGTTTAAACATCTTGTTGAAAGGAACAGGAACAACCTTTCATCCGTTGGAGAATAATCTGATTGTGATTTCATCCGTGGAACTGATACAGGGCATCCCTGTAACCGGAGTGATTACGGACGCCAACGGCGATCCGTTGCCCGGGGTGAATATTATAATTAAAGGAACGACCACCGGAGTAGTTTCCGACGCCAACGGCAAGTATTCCATTAATGTTCCCAATCGGGATGCAGTGCTGCAATTTTCCTTTGTGGGTTACGCCACGCAGGACATTGCTGTTGGCGACCAACAGAACATTGAGGTGTCTTTGAGCGAAGGCGCGGAGATGGAGGAAGTGGTGGTCATTGGGTACGGAACAGTACGCAAATCCGATCTTACCGGGGCTGTTGCATCTATCAGTTCAGAAAAAGTGACTCAGGTAAATGCAGTTTCCAATGTTGCGCAGGCATTGCAAGGACAGATACCCGGTGTTCAAGCAAACCAGCGTTCAGGGCAACCCGGTGAATCTATCATAATCAAAATTAGAGGGACTAACTCTATTGGGGCAAGTAACGATCCCTTATATGTAGTGGACGGTATGTCGCTCGAAAGTTTGAGCGGTCAATTGAATCCGGACGACATTCAGAGTATTGAAATACTTAAAGATGCTTCTGCCACGGCTATTTACGGATCAAGAGGCGCTAACGGAGTGATTATGATTACTACTAAAAGGGGTTCTGAAGGCAAAGCAAAAGTAAGTTACAGTGGTTATTTTGGCGTTCAGCAGTTACGTAAAAAAATAGAACTGACGAATGCTACGGAATTTGCCACTTTACAAAATGAAGTGGCTGCCAACGACGGCGATCCATTGCCTTGGACAACCTCTCAAATCGCTGAGTTGGGAGAGGGTACCGATTGGCAAAAAGAAGTATATCGTTCCGGGAAAGTGCAGAACCACGATGTGTCAGTCTCAGGAGGTACAGCCAATACAAAGTATTACGCTTCGTTCGGATATTTTAATCAGGACGGGATTATCCCCAATTCCGGATACGACCGTATTTCTTTCCGTGTGAATTTTGATCAGAAGATAACGCGGAAGTTAGATATGGCTACCAGCCTGTCTATACAGAATGCAAAATACAGTCAGGCTGTTTATACCGGCGCTGATGGCGGTGGCGGCATTCCTTTTACCACTATGGTGATACCCGCAACTCAGGGAATATATAATGATGATGGCACTTATACCCGTTTTACCGGTGTTTCGTGGGGTCAGACCAATCCTGTTGGAATTTTAAAGGAACTGTACAATCCGAATAATGATTTACGAATCATAGGAAATGTCAAGTTGGCATACGAAATTATTGACGGATTGCGGCTGAGACTCAGTGCAGGTGTTGACAATACCAATAATAGAGTTGACTATTACGCCAATTCCTCATTGACTCTCGGACAAGCATCCCAAGGAAACGGAAATGCATATAAAAACTATTCGAACGCGATGACATTCCTGAATGAAAATCTTTTGACCTATAATAAGTCATTTGGCGAACATAATCTGGATGCGCTTGCCGGTATCACCTACCAGTATAACGAGTCGGAATACTTAAACAGCGGTAGGGGCGTAGGTTTTATCAATGATATATTTCAGAATAATAATCTCGGAGCCGCCACAGTGAAAGCCCAGCCCACAACAGGTTA
>JAISKR010000003.1 GCA_031260845.1 Bacteroidales bacterium | reverse complement strand
CTCATGTTACAAGAACCTATTCAGTTTATCCGTCAACAAAAATACAGGATTTAATTCCAACGGCGTATGCGGCAAAAAATGCGCCTAGTATTTGGAATCTGGAATTGCAAAAAGCATATCCGATTTTTATGCAGGGTCTTTGCGCGCCAATTCCGGTGAAAGAACTCGGGTTTAAAAACGAACAGGAACTTCTTAATACCTATCTGCCGGGGATGCTTGGTCCGGTTACCGATACGGATGGCAAATTATTCGGACAAAAAGGCAAGATTTATGGATTGCCGCTCGAAATGGTCAATTTTGGCATGTATCTGAATAAAAAAATTTTCCGGGATGCGGGACTCAATCCTGATACGGATTATCCCAAAACTTGGGAAGATGTGATGGCAGTTTCAGAAAAAATTGCTAAAAGAAACGGTAATATCGTGACTCGTCGCGGTTTTGATTTCCGCTATGGCGATTATCTGATTTCTTGGGCACCAATGGTTGAACAGCTCGGCGGTAAAATTGTCAGCGATGACGGAAAAGAAGCGATTGTCGGCGAGGCTGCATGGGTTAAAGTCCTGACGTATATGAAACAATGGGGACCGAATGGAAAAAACCTCGGATCCTCCGCTATGACTGCGGCGCGACGGCAGTTTGATAATGATCAGAACGAAATTGCGATGCATCTTTCCGGCATTTATCAGGAAGCCCGTATGAGGACTGCAAACGAAGCGTTCTTCAATAGTAATGACTGGATGGTCATACCCTATCCCGTATTTCAGGGTGGCAAACGTATTTCAAATACGTATTACTTCCAGTATTACATGGTCAACTCACAGATTCCTGAAAATGAACAAATTGAAGCATGGAAGTTTGTACAGTATATGCTGAGCCATGGCGATATGTATTTGGAGAATGTTGCGCTGACACAGCCGACAAAGGCAGTGATGGAAGGCAAACTCTTTAACGATATGCCCTACAGTAAAGTATTCAAGGATGACTTGCAATATGCGCATGTTGTGTATCACTCGGCATTTAGCTGGCAAATCAACGAAATCATCGGTGATGCGATTGTCAACCTCATGACGACCAACACTACTCCTGCTCAGGCGTATGCGAACATCAAACGCGAAGCGCAAGCGGTTGTGGATGAGAACAGGTAAACAGCCGGAGTAACAAAAAGGGCGGTTACAACCAGCCGCCTTTTTTGTTTTTACGAGGGAATTATGACAAAACAAAAACGCAAAAAGGGGCTCGAACGGAAACTTGCCCGCTGGGGGTGGATTTTCGTGACTCCGGCGATAGTCTTTTTTTCGATTTTCTCTTTTTATCCGATTATAAACGCATTTGTGATGAGCTTTTACCGGAAAAACATGATTTCGCTGGTGCGTCCCGTTTTCGTGGGGTTCGCCAACTATATTACCGTTTTGGGTTCTCCGAGTTTTTGGAATTCGGTTGTTGCAACCGTGATTTTTACGCTTGGGACGTTTATCCCATTGGTTGTTTTTAGTTTGATTTTAGCGATTTTTATTTGCGCTCAAAAACGGTCTCCCCGTGTATGGCAGTTGATTTTCTATTCGCCTGCGGTGCTGTCGTCAGCCGTTGCCGCTTTGATTTGGATGATCATTTTTCAGCCGACGGGGCTTGCAAACCAGATTGCGAATGCGCTATTTCTTGGCGGTGGTGTTGATGTGCACTGGCTTTCCAACGGAGCGATGGTGCGGATTTCAACGATGATCGTTTATTTTTGGAAATATATCGGTTATTTTACTATATTGTTTATTACAGGTGTAACGAAAATACCGCGTGGAATTTACGAAGCCGCAACGATTGACGGCGCAGGGAAAATGCAGTCGTTTATACTCATCACTGTCCCGCTGCTCAAGCCGACCACAACACTTGTTTCTATTATGGCGATGCTGCAATGCCTCAAAACTTTTTCGACGCAGTATCTCTTTACGCAAGGTGGGGCTCCGCGTTCACCAATCAACGTAATAACACTTAATATTTATACTACGGCGATGAAAGAATACAATGTGGGGCGGGCTTCGGTGATGAGTATCCTCTTGTTTTTGACAATGCTCCTCCTGACGGTTGTTCAATTTCGTGTGTCTAAAAGTGATGAAGTCACTTATTGAAGCGTTTTGCAAATGGCAGGTAATATGATGCGGACTTCTTTTTTAAAAACAAAAATCGGGGATGTGCTCATTAAAGTCTTTCTTGCGGCAATGGCGTTAGTCGTTTTGCTCCCGCTGCTTTTTATGGCAACTGCGGCATTTATGCCCTCTCTCGAAATTGTCAGAATGCCCTATCGATGGATTGCGTCCCGTATTGAGTGGTCGAATTTTTACAAGGCGGTTGCCGGAAACGATGGTAATTTTATATTTATCCGAAACGTAGGAAATTCGCTATTCGTATCGTTGACTGTTTCCTTTTTTACCGTTCTGCTCTCAGCAATAACAGGTTATGGTCTTGCAAAATTCAAATTTAAGGGCAGAAATATCGTGTTTATGGCAATTATGATGACGATGATGATTCCGTTTGAAACAATCATGGTGCCCTTGTATATGGTTGTGCTCAATTTGGGTATGCAAAACACCTACCGCGGGCTTATTGTTCCATTTTTAATCAACGCGTTTGGAGTATTCATGATGCGGCAGTATCTGCAAACGTTTCCAACAGATATGCTTGATGCAGCACGAATTGATGGTTGCACCGAACCGGGTATTTTTTCAAAAATTGTACTGGTCAATTCCGGCCCGGCACTGGCAAGCCTTGCCATCCTTTCATTTCGCCAGCAATGGGATAATCTCATGTGGCCATTGATGGTAGCGCAGGAAAAAAGGCTTAAAACGATTCCCACATATATTGTCAGCTTTGCCGAGGAAAAGTTTGCCGATGAGGGGGCAATGATGGCTGTGTCGATGCTTGCAAGCGTCCCTATGTTTGTGCTCTTTTTTGCGCTATCGCGTTATTTTGTCGGAGGCGGGGCAGTATATGAAGCCGGCAAAGAATAAGCGTTGCAGAGGTATTACTACTCATTGATTGCCTCTAAATTTGTGTAGAAAGTCCCGAGGTGAAATTCCTTCCACGCGTTTGAATACTTTGCTGAAATAAAAGGCGTTTTCAAAACCGAGTTTTTCGGCTATCTGGTAAATCGGGTCTTCACCGCGGGCAAGCATTTCTTTGGCGGCGTGAATCCGTTCGGTGTTGATATATTCGATAAAGCCTTCACCCGCGTATTTTGAAAAAAGCTGACTCAGGTAATTGGGGCTAAAGTTAAAAATCGTCGCCACTTCGCGAAGTGAAAGCTGCTTGTCCAAATTGTGCCGGATATACTCTTCCACCTTGGCTATCCGCTGCTGTTTATGATCGGGCGTTTCAGAAAGGAGGAAGGGACAGTCCCGCGAAGTTTTATGGAGTGTCCTCAAAGCCGAGCGATAGCTTGTTTCCAGCATGAGGGGGTCTTCAACAGGAATTCCCGCAGCCATGCGGAGATGGGTGTTAAAATAATCATGCGCGATACTGATGGTTTTTTGGAGACTTTCTTCCAGTTGTTTGCGCCATCCTTTATCTATAAGGCATACGGTAAGGATAAAATGCCGGGTGTCTATGACTGCGGTATAACAGGTGAAGGTCTTTTCCAGTATTTCCCGCACCATCTGGATGCTGCTGCTGTAAAGGGATTGCAGTTTTTCATTGTCGCCATAATTATTCAGTGGCGCTTCAACTTCACCTGCTACGACGAGCATCGCGGCAGATGAAAAATCAATACCTAATTCTTCTTTCTGTGCAAGGAATTGTTCTTTTGTTTCAAATAAATTATTGCAGAGCCGCAAAAAGAATTTTTCCCGTAGGCCCTGCATGTTTTCACGGCCATCGGGAATGGAGAGCATCTCTTCCTTACGAATCTTTTCCAGCATGGACAAGGCTTTCTTAACAGAGGCGGTTAGC
>JAISKR010000220.1 GCA_031260845.1 Bacteroidales bacterium | reverse complement strand
ACGATTGATGGAATGGTTGGAAGAATACGAAGAAACCGAACCGCAACACCGCCACGTATCGCATTTATACGGTCTGCATCCAAGCAACCAAATAACGCCGGACGGAACGCCCGACTTGGCGCAAGCGGCACGTGAAACGCTCAAAAAACGAGGCGATGGCGGTCAGGGATGGTCGTTAGCCTGGAAAATAAACTTTTGGGCGCGTCTGGGCGATGGAAATCACGCATTCAAACTGCTGTTCAATTTGTTGGCGCCGGTATTCGATGCGGGATTCAATTACTCGAACAATCACGGAACCTATCCCAATCTACTCTGTGCAAAACCCTTCCAGATTGACGGCAATTTCGGAGGCTGTGCCGGCATTGCGGAGATGTTCCTCCAAAGTCATGCCGGTGTTATCGCCCTGTTGCCCGCTCTGCCAGACGCCTTCTCCACCGGCTCTTTCGTCGGATTCAAGGCTCGCGGAGGCGTAGAAGTGTCCGCCGCATGGACAGACAAAACATTGACGTCGGCTCGTCTGAAAGTCACTGTTGAGAACAACATACGTCTGAAATTGCCGTCGGAAGATGCTTCTTATTCGTTTACGCTAAACAAATTACCGATTGAAATAAAAGCGGATAAAGGAATTTATTCCGTTTCACTCAAAAAGAGGGATGTTTTGCAGCTATTGAAGAAATAAAAAGGTAAATTCAATGAAAATTGCCATGAATATGAAACAGACATGTTTAGTAAACGCCAAAGAGGATGAAAAGGGGATTGCGGGTCAAGCCCGCAATGACAGGCCTTTTCGCATAAAAAATGGCATGGAACTCCACCAGATTATGATATTAACCAATCTTTCCAAAGTTGAAATTAGGAGGATATAATGATAATAGCGGTAAAAAATGATGATCATTACAATTTACAGTTAATAAAGTGTCGTTTCTGGAATTTTCAATTTTCAATTAGTTTTGTTATCTTTGTAGCATTACAACAAAATATTACTAATACAATTATCCCAAATAAAAAGATTTTTTTATTTTTTGTATTTGCCTATCTGTGTAACATTTACACAGCAAGCGCTGTTGAGCCTGATTTGCTGACGTCGTTTCGCAAGGACGTTATGCGTGATGTTTCCCAAATCGTATTTGCCGTACGCGCCGATGATATCGACGGATATAACCATTGGTACACCAATTTCGGCTATTATGCCGATGATGAAAACAGTGTTCCCGACCCTTACGCGGGCGGAAAACTCTGTGTGTATGATTTGAACACCCAAAAACTTGCTACGCTAATTGACGACCCTCAAGGGTCTGTTCGCGACCCGCAAGTAAATTATGAGGCGACAAAAATTCTTTTTTCGTACCGCAAAGGCGATTCGAAGTTTTATCATCTCTACGAAATAAACATGGACGGCAGCGGATTACATCCATTGACCGACGGCGATTTCGATGACATCGAGCCAACCTACATTGCCGACGGCTCTATCGTTTTTGTTTCCACTCGCGCCAAACGCTGGGTAAATTGTTGGATTGTTCAAGTGGCAATACTTTACGGTTGTGACGCCGACGGCAACAATATACATCCGCTTTCGGGCAATATCGAGCAGGACAACAGCCCTTGTCCTTTACCCGACGGACGAATTATCTATACCCGTTGGGAATATATCGACCGCAGTCAAGTGGATTATCATCACTTGTGGACAATGAATCCCGACGGAACAAAACAGATGGTTTATTTCGGAAACTTACATCCGGGTACGCTCTATATTGATGCTCGTCCCATTCCCGAGAGCAATAAAATTGTGTGCAGCGTTTCTCCGGGTCACGGACTAATACAACATCAGGGTTATATCGGTATTATCGACCCTAAAAATGGACCGGACGACAAAACTTCTGTTCGGAAAATCACTAAAAATAGGCATTATCGCGATCCGTGGGCATTTTCGGAAAACGCATTTTTGGCTGCCGACAAAGCAAGTATGGTAGTGTTGGACGACAAAGAGAACGAACAAATTATTTTTGAATTACCGAAAGAATGGACGGATGCCAAAATGCGTTTGCAGGAACCGCGCCCCATCATACAGCGACCTCGCGAAGCGATGATACCTTCCACCGTCAAACCGGCTGAAGAAACAGGTAAACTGATGTTGGTAGATGTTTATCAAGGTCGAAATATGGCGGGCGTTAAACGGGGCGACATCAAAAAACTGCTTATTCTCGAATCGCTTCCCAAGCCTGTTAATTTTACCGGCGGCATGGAACCTTTGAGTTATGGCGGTACATTTACGCTGGAACGTATTTTCGGGACAGTGCCCGTTGACCCCGATGGCTCTGCCTATTTTGAACTTCCCGCTTTACGCAGTTTTTTCTTTATCGCACTTGATAAAGACGACCGGGCAGTCAAAAGGATGCAGTCATTCCATTCCGTCATGCCCGGTGAATTGACATCTTGCGTCGGCTGTCACGAAAACCGCAATACTGCTCCTCGGCTTGCCGACAACAAAACAGCCTTCAAGCGTCCGCCTGTTCAAGCGATTCCCATAGCAGATATTCCCGATGTGATTGATTTTCCCCGCGACATACAGCCGATTTTGGATGCACGATGCGTACAATGTCATTCGCCTCAAAAACGCAGTGGCGGTGTGTCGTTGGTGGGACATCATACGCCTATTTATTCGATTAGTTACTATACCATTACCGCTAAAAGTTTAGTGGCAGACGGACGAAATCTGACGAAAAGCAATTATCCGCCTTACGCCTTGGGCAGCGGTTCGAGCCGTATCCTCGAATTTTGCAACGGCGGGCATCACGAAGTCCAATTGACAGACAAAGAAAAATTATTGATGCGCTATTGGGTAGAAACAGGCGCACCCTATCCTGGCACTTACGCCGCTTTGGGCTGTGGCATGATAGGCGGTTATGCTCGAAACCAACTCGACCAAAGCGACCGGAAATGGAAAGAAGTGGCAGCCATGACCAAGGTGTTGCAACAAAACTGCACGTCCTGTCATACGAAAGAGAAGAACAACCAGTTGCCGCTCTCAGCATCCGACGAAATCGGCGGTCAGCCGTGGATAACGCTTAAGCCCAATGATGTACGCCGGAAATATTCGCGTCAGTTGCTGTACGACTTATCTGAACCTGAACTGTCGGTCTTATTACTTGCACCCTTAGCCAAATCGGAAGGTGGCTATGAATCGTGCGGGTCGGCTATTCTGAAAAACAAAAAAGACCCGCGTTATAAAACGATATTGGCAGGTATCGAACGCACCAAAAATCAACTTGACAGCATTAAACGTTTTGATATGTCCGGATTTGTCCCGCGCCCGCAATACATCCGCGAATTGAAAAAGTACGGTATCATCCCCTCCGAACAAGATGTATCGCAAGAGATAGATATGTATGCAGCAGAGCAAAAATATTGGCAATCGCTCTGGTATGGATACAATAACAAGTAATTTTATATAAATTTGTGTATGAACTGGCGGTTGCTTCCAATACCGCAAGTTGCACAAGACGACGATAGTTGCACAAAAAATGGAAGCCGTCTTGTTTCTCGGAAAGAAACAGTTAGATATGTAACTCAGGATTATT
>JAISKR010000207.1 GCA_031260845.1 Bacteroidales bacterium | reverse complement strand
CCCCTTCTACACCAAAACATACCCGGGCGCAAAAGAAGCAGTCAAAAACTTTATGGACAAAGAAAAAATATCAAAAGTAGTGGAAAACGTGCAAGCAAGTATTATTGCCTCTGATAAGAAAAAAACCAAAGAGGTTATCAAAGAAATAAAAAAAGCGATGCCTCAACATGGCGGCGTCGTTTTTGAGAACAAAAATTTTGTCTCTGGAAAAATGACTGTTTTAAGAAGGTCATTTAAGGATATCTTTGAACATGCTATTGAGGATGAAAACATAAGAGAATGGTTACAAAATTTCAGTAATAAAAGTATGGTCGGTTGGAAATATGCAGGTTGGGGAAAAAACAGACCTTATTCAATTAAAGATTCAAGATATAATCCAAACAATCCTACTGTATCAAAGCACGATAATGATACACATTGGTTTCATTACTACACCGTATCTATAAATAAACTTACATATTGGATTAATGTCAAAAAAAGTAAAGATTTAGGGGAAGTTATTTATACTATAGAATCTAAAAAACCTGAAAATTTAATACGAAAAAAGCCGCCAAAAAATTGACGGCTCAATATCGGATTCCGAAAATTGGGAAATCGAAAACGTTGAGCCTCTATACAAAGGTGCGATTCACATCGATTTCATGCCACAAAGATACAAACAATATTTTTAAAACCAATTTAAATTCAAAAAAAAATGCAAAAAAAAGTAAAAATTTTAAAGTCCCTGCAGTCATTATTGTCCTTATTGTCCCTAAATTCCTTAAACTCTCAAATATGACCCCGAATCAGTTTTCCCAGACCTTAAAACAGCACGCCACCGCCATCAATCAGTTGATGAGCCGCACGCTGCCCGTCAAAGCCGGAGCAATAGCCAAAGCCCATTTTCAGGAAAATTTCCGCCTGGGCGGTTTCGTCGATAACGGTTTCCACAAGTGGACTCCCGCAAAACGCCTGAATCCCAAACCCATCAAAAACAAAAAATCAAAAACCAAAACGCCCCCTGCCGCCAATCGCTACGGCACCCTGCTCTCAGGAAGAAACCACCTTTTCGACAGCATCAACTACCGCCCCGAACAGGGCAGCGTAACCATCTACAACGACGTAGAATATGCAGCCGTGCATAACGAAGGCTTGCGAGCCGGTCGCGGCAAAGGCTTCATCATGCCCAAACGTCGGTTTATGGGCGAAAGCAAAGAACTGTCCCAAAAAATAACCAACCTCATAGATACCGAACTCCGAAATATTCTTAATTCTTAATTTTAAATTTTAATAAAATGAATTCATTATCAGCAAATCTTTATCTGGACATTGCAGCCAGAATCAAATCACAAGTCCCCGAAATAGAGTGGATAGAACAGGACTTCGGGCAGGAAATTTTTGATAAATGGCGTCCCAACGTTGCCTTTCCCGCAGTCCTCATCGACTTTCCCGAAGCCGAATACTCCAATCTGGCGCATGGCGTTCAGTTGGGCGTTGTCACCGTAACGCTGAGGCTGCTCGTAGCCCCCTTCACCCAAAGTTACGACGGTGCGCCGTTGGAAGTACAGCACGACGCCCTCGCCTATTTCGACCTCGAACAGAAATTAGTGGCAGCCCTCCACAACTGGGCGCCCGACAACAACATTTGTAAAAAGTTGATTCGCCGCAGCGTAACCACCAACAACCGCAACGACATCGGGCTGCGCATCCGCAACATCACTTTCACCACCTCCTACGAAGAAAACCTCCAACCCGAATATGTCAAAATGCCCCTGACGCCGAACATAACCGCCGAGTTAATGCAATAAAAAAAGCCCCGCAAGGGGCTTTCTTTCATCACTTCGCCGCCATTTTTTTGGCGTCGTCAGTCTCAGGTATCAGTTCCTCTAATAAACTAATTACCTCATGGAACGTATTGCTTATAGTATCCTGATTTACATGGCGTATCAAATCATAAAGCCCTTGTTGCAGTTCCTGCCAATACTCAACAGGACAATAGTGCTTAATCTCTATTATCAATCTGTCCTTTTCAAACCGTATCATAACTGCCTTACTTTTCTCCGTTATACAAAAGCTTGCGCACCCTATCCTTACTTACCGGAACAGCGTCCAATTCCTTTATAATGTCAAACATCTCTGCTTTGGTATATTTGAACACATAAGGCGTTTTATATCCCTGATGCTCCAAGGCGAACATATTGTATATTTCGGCTACCATTTTCCCTGTTGGCGGACGTTGCAAAATAGGCAGCAATTTATCAAAACCCTCTTTGTTGATGAACTTGACTTGTTTATTTCCAACGCTTACTGTTTTAATAAACTGCAAACCAATCCTATGTGCATATCCACTATTTGAATATCCCATATGTTCCAAGATCGTATTCATTTTTGCATATACAAAACCTTGACTTATATATACCTGATTGGTATGGTCTCCCATCCTAACCACAAAAACAGTTTCCTGCGGAAATTTTGCATCTCTTTTGCTCAATTGCTTTGGCTCTGTTGCAGATTCAATCACCTTATGGAATACTTTCCGGTAAACATCAAAAACGGATTTTACCCGCTTGGCGATAAAATACTCCATACACTCAACCGACAAAAAGTAGTCAATCTTGTTTTCGCCTGAGAACTTTCCGCCATTTTGTTTAATCTTTTTAATACTCGACCGCTCGCCATTTTGGGCAAGCGGTAAATAATCCTCATTTTCAACAAAATCGGATTTCAATACTCGTACAGCCTTAGACTTTTC
>JAISKR010000196.1 GCA_031260845.1 Bacteroidales bacterium | reverse complement strand
ATAAAACTTTGTGATTTTATCGGAAAGTTGGGTAAATAATTCAGAATTGTAGAGTTTGTCGGTGGCATCTGCCTTATCCAAACCGTTTTCCGATACAAGCGTTTCGATAATTTGGCGTGTAATATTTTTTAAATTATAGGCAAAATCGTATTTCTCTAATTTTCTGATTGCTTGTAAGGACTGCAATGTGCAAAAACAAATTTGGTGCGAAAGTTTTCTGAATTTCACTTCGTTAAGAAAAGTTGTTTTGCTGATTTTGCCATTGACATAATCGTAAATTCTTGTAGCAATATCATCATCGGCAACCGGTCCTTCAATAATATCGTAGTCGTGCGCCTGCCTGTCTTTTTTGTTTGTTCTGTTCATAACGATAAAATCGAGCCATTTTTCGTTGTAACTGTCAAAACGAATTGTTTTCAAATCCTCGTCTTCAAAAAAATCTTCGTCAAATTCAAATTCGGTAACAACTCCATCTGTATCATTATCTTCGCCTTTTCTTGTTGCCCAATATTTTGCCTGCGAAAGCAGTTTTGTTACGTAAAATCCACGCCCGAAATCACGTCTTTTCCTGCAAAACGAAAAATCAATGGTTTCTATTTCTGTGTAACTTCCATGATAAACTTTACATAAATTTCTCGCGCTCGGCAAATCCCGAACAAGTTCACTTTGCTCTCGCTTAATCGGAATTTTCATCGCATCCCCCCGTTTTTATAACAAATTGAATACAATGATTTTATCGACCAGTATGGGTCTTCGGTATGCAACGTCCACCAGTGTTCGTAAAGATAATCAAGTCCGCCATATTTTTTCAAATAGCGGTACGCATCCTGAATTTTCATTTTGTAAGTGTATGCAAATTCGGGAATTATAAACGAAATAAAACTGATTTCGTCTCGTGTATCTTTATTCAACTTTGTTGCCATTTTCTTAAAATTTTTCAAGTGCAAAGGTACAAAAAATATTCACTATTCATACAAATTATAGACTATTTATCAATACTTTAATTCTCCAAAAACCACAAACCGGTATTCTCCCGATTCGAGCGAGATGGTGAGTTTGTCGTCGGCAATGCTGCCTTCGCGAATGCCTTTGCTGCCGCTCACGAAGGTCGCATTTTCCCAGACGTCCTTACCGCTTTCCGTCACTTTCAACTGACTGAAACCGCCGACAGGCAGCACTAAGGTAGCGGTGGTGTTGGCGGGAATGACGGCATGACAGACATATTGCCCATTCTGTTTCTCCCAACCCGCAACGATTTTTCCGGATACCGTACCGAGCGAGGCTTCCGCCGAATTAAGACCGTCGGGCATATAGGGTTGCAGGTGGATATGCTTGTAGCCGGGCGTGGTTCTCCCTTCAACAGGCGATTGTATGCCTGCCAGATATTTGTAGAAAAATTCCGTGACCGAGCCGAACATCTGATGATTATGCGAAGCGCCGCCCTGCCAGTCTTCCAGTAAGGTGGTGCTGTTGTTGCGAATCCAGTAGCCGTAACTCGGATAGGTTTCCTGCGTTGCCACAGAGTACGCCAAGTCCGAAAAACCTGCTTCGGTGAGTTGTCCCCACAGGAACTTGGTGCCAATTATGCCGGTGTTCAGGTGATTGTTGCGTTTGTGAATGTCGTCAACGATGGTTTGCATCACTCGTTCCTTGTAGGATTCGGGCACCAAATCGCCTGCCAGAGCAACCAACTGGTAGGTTTGGAAGGTCGAATCCAAGCCGTAAAGAGCGGTTTCCTCCCGCAGAAATTGTTTGTTGAACGCTTGTTTGATGGTGTCGCACAACAAAGCATACTGCTGTGCATCGTCGGGATGACCGAGCATGGTGGCAATTTGCGACATCAACTGCGTGTCGTGATAATAGTAAAACGTATTCACCACGTCGTGATTCGGACAGTCGCCTCTGCCCGGCGAGCACCATTCGCCCAGAGAGTACCAGAAACCCTCAAAATAGTTGATGATATAAGGTTGTTCCGGCTTGGTGTCGGTACGCGCCTTGTTTTTCAAATAGGCAATGTAGCGTTTCATGGTGGGATAATGCTCTTTCAACATCTGCGTGTCGCCGTAATAGTTGTACATCCACCACGGTATCAGCACATAAGCGCTTCCCCATCCGATGCCGCCGCCCATGCCGCCTACAATCGGGGGCGAAGTGTTGGGTATTCGCCCGTCAGGCTCTTGCGAATCGCGCATATCGTTGAGCCATTTGGTGTAGAACGAAGCCATTTGGAAATCGTGCATGGACGCCTCAGCCTCCACTTGTCCATCGCCATTGTAGGCGCCTTTTTCGCGATGCGGACAATCGGTGGGATAGCCGACCAGATTGCCCATTTGCGCCCACACGCCGATTTTGTGAATTTGGTTGAGCAGTTCGTTGGACGACGTAAATTCGCCGTTAGGCTCCACATCGGAACGCACTACCCGCCCTTCCACTTTCAGCGACGCAAGCGCTGCGCCGTCGCTCACCGCCACTTCGACGTAGCGGAAGCCCGTGTAGAAAAAACGCGGCTCAAACACTTCTTCTTTGCTGCCTTTGAGCGTATAATCCGTCCATACCCGTGCGTGATAGTCGGCA
>JAISKR010000152.1 GCA_031260845.1 Bacteroidales bacterium | reverse complement strand
ATACATTGTAAAGACCTGACAGTGTTGAAAACCTGTCAGTGTCAGTTTCGTTATTACGGAAACCGTGAGAAAAGTTGACAGTTGACAATGAAAAGACGCGGCAGGTATGCAAGAATCTTGCATACCTGCCGATATTCGCGTTCGCGTCTAACGGGTAATTGCGAGTTTTTTTCGTGTGTGTAAATTGAAAATTTTCATGTATCTTTGCAACTTAAACTCGTCCGTAAAAGTGGCAAATATTCACAAAAGTTGTGGGGTAAAATTGGCAGATATTTGTTTTTATGTGGAGAAAAGTGTATCTTTGCAGCAGATTTTCGTGGAGAAAAGTGTAATAATGTACCAATTATTCGTGAATAAAAATGTATAGGAATAAGATTAATGAACTGAAACAATGGAAGTTAAATGCTTCAAAAAAACCGCTGATAATCAGAGGATCGCGTCAGGTGGGAAAAACTTGGCTGATGCGAGAGTTTGCCCGCACGGAATATGAGGATTTTATTTATGTCAATTTTGAACAGGAAAAAACCTTGCGCGATAAGTTCAAAGGCAACCTGTATCCACGGGAACTGATTAAAATGCTTGAAATTCAATACTGCATCCGCCCCCGCCCCGAAAAAACGCTGATTATTTTCGATGAAATTCAAGAGGCGGAACGCGGACTTACTTCGCTAAAATATTTTTGCGAAGATGCGCCTGAATATCATATCGTTTGCGCAGGCTCGCTGCTCGGAATTACTATGCACAAACAGGTTTCGTTTCCTGTTGGCAAGGTCAATTTTTTAGATTTGTACCCTTTGACTTTTACGGAATTTTTAGAGGCGACAGGCGAAAAATCGCTTTCGGAACTTGTGCAAACAAAGGATTTTACGATGATTACAGCTTTTAAGGCAAAATTGATTGACTGTCTGAAACGCTATTTTTTCATTGGCGGAATGCCCGAAGTTGTAGCAAAATTTGCTGAAAATCAGGATTATAGAGAAGTTAGCGATATTCAAAATATTATTCTCGACACTTACCGGAAAGATTTTTCAAAACACGCGCCAAAGGAAATTATCGGGCGGATTGAATTGCTTTGGAACAGCATACCTTCGCAGTTGGCAAAGGAAAATCGCAAGTTTGTTTACGCCAATATCGCCCAAGGTGCGCGAGCGAGAGAATACGAATTGGCAATGGCTTGGCTGCTCGATTGCGGTTTAATACATAAAATTCACCGCGTAACAAAAGCGGGTTATCCGCTGAAAGCGTATCAGGATTTTTCGGCGTTTAAACTCTATTTAAACGACATTGGGTTGATGTCGGCAATGACGAATATTGATGTGAAAGTGCTGCTCGAAGGCAGTGCAATTTTTGAAGAATTTAAAGGCTCACTTACCGAACAGTTTGTTTTGCAACAATTGGTTACAAATAAAAAATTGGCGATAAATTATTGGTCGGCTGAAAATTCCAAAGCCGAAATAGATTTGCTCGTTCAGCACGAAGACCAAATCGTTCCGATAGAAGTAAAAGCAGCGGAAAATTTGCAGGCAAAAAGTTTGCGCTCGTTTTGCGAAAAATACAAACCGCAAAATGCCATAAGAACTTCATTGTAAGATTATCGGCAGGAATCGTGGCTGACAAACGTGCCGCTGTATATTATTGAAAATTATTTTTAAAATAAATAAAATGAGCATTTTACAAAAATAGTCCGCTTGATTTTGGCATTGACTACACACATTTGGCAAAACTAACCGAATCAGAAACCCACTATTTCACTTGATATTCTCAAAAAATTTAACAAATCAAAAATGAAATGAAAGACAGGAAGAACGCCCGCGAATAGGCTTTTAATATGTGTTTTTGACACTAAATTTTTGGGAGAGATTTTCCTATTATTAGGCAGGCTTTGTGATAATGGACTGAATTCAGTTGAAAATTGTAAATCTGTGTAAATCTGTCCCATCTGTGTTATCTGTGTGTTATGTATTTGCCAAGAACAACTTGAAAAACGGGTCTGTGATAAAGTATTCGTTGTTCATTTTTTCGATAGTTCCATCATTTATCAAACCATTCACTGCCCGTTGAAGTGTGGTAACGCCCGGCAAGCGATGGTTGGCGATATAGGCGGTCGAGAATATGTTTTTACCATTTATCCTCAATGCTTGGAGCAACTGTTTTTTGCTTCGTGACTGGTTGTCAAACAGTTCCATGTAATAGTCGTTTTTGAGCGCTAAGAGTCGTTTGGCACATTCATCTACAATTTTCTTAGTAACTTTATGGTGGCTGTTTACCGTGTATTGCCAAATTTCCGCAGCCATCAACTGAATATAATGAGGAATGTTGGCTGCCACCGAGATGATATATTGCGCCGTTTCGGTGTCGAGCGCGATAGCCGAAGCGGCAAATTTACGTTGCAGGTAGGCGATGGTATCCTCCTCCGGCAACGATCCGATGGACATTTGCGAAGCGGCATTGTAAAAAGCCCTTTTCTTGTTGTTGAACAGTTCTTTCAACAAATGTGTTTTGCTTCCAAAGAAAAGGTAATTAGTGCTGCGTTGCTGTTGGATCCTGCTCCGCAACAGCCCTTCAAAGTTAATATTGCCCAACTTCTCCACCTCTTGAAATTCATCAAAAAACACGAGAACCCGTTTATTTGCCCCAGCCATCTTTTCAGGCATATCCAGCAATTGCGCGATAAGCGTTTCATCTATCGTTGAGCCGGCAAAGTCAACGGAAAATTCCGGACTTCCCTCTGCATTGAAACTCAATAACGGACGGATATTTTTGATGATGGAAGCAAATGTTTGTGCGAACTTTTCCAAGTTGGTTTGTTTCATTGACAAGGCTTTCGTATAAAGTCGAACGAAAGATTCAGGCGAAAACACGGGCATGAAATCAAAATAGATGCAGATAAATCCCTGCCTCTCTAATCGCTCTATCGCCTTGAATACCAGCGATGTTTTTCCAAACCGGCGAGGAGCATACAACACTAAATTGTTGCCTCCCGAAAGTGTTTCTACAATGCGGGTACATTCTACCTTGCGGTCATAAAAGTTGTCGCCTCTGGCAACCGTTCCGTAACTAAAAGGATTCATGTCTGTAAATTTTGGTGCAAAGATAATACATTTATTTTGATTACGCAAAAAAGCGTTACGCAAAAAAGCGTAATGCAAAATGTCTGAACATTATTGGGCAGACTTTGACTGATTCAATGGACAGTTGACAATGAAAAAACACGGCAGGTATGCAAGATTATTGCATACCTGTTTGTATTTGCCTTAGGTTATACCATTTACAATATCAATTTAGCCTGATAGAGTAGATTTAAGGCATTGATTTAAAATACATTAAAAAATCGTAATTCGTAATTTTTAATTCATAATTTGTGTGTTTCAGGATTTTTGATAAACTTTTTATATCAAAATTGATATTATGTGATAAAAATATCTTATTTTTGTGACATAAAAAAAAAGGTATGACACTGATAAAATCCATTTCAGGGATTCGCGGAACCATTGGCGGACAGCCGGGTAAAGGACTTACGCCATCCGATATTGTCCGTTTTACGGCTGCTTATTGCGTATGGGCAAAGGAACAGGCTGCAAACAAAGGTTATCAGGGAAAGATGAAAATCGTTATCGGACGTGACGCCCGCATTTCGGGGCAGATGGTCAGGCAGATAGTTGTCGGCACTTTGACCGGTATGGGCGTCAATGTGACGGATATTGACCTTGCCACCACGCCCACCGTAGAAATGGCGGTGGTTGCCGAAAAAGCGCAGGGCGGTCTGATTCTCACCGCCAGCCACAACCCGAAACAGTGGAATGCCCTGAAACTGCTCAACAGCGACGGCGAATTTCTCAGCAACAGCGACGGTCAAGCCGTTCTTGCCATCGCCGACAGCGACAATTTTTCCTTTGCAGAAGTCGATGATTTAGGGACAGTTGAGCAAAAAGACTACACGCAATATCATATCGACCGTGTGCTTGCGCTGCCGTTGACCGACGTCAACGCCATCCGCGCCAAAAAGTTCAAAGTGACCATTGACGCCGTCAATTCCGTGGGCGGCGTCGTCATTCCCCGTCTGTTGAAGGCGCTGGGTGTGGCGGAAATCGTGGAAATCAACTGTACGCCCAACGGTCAATTTTCGCACAATCCCGAACCCTTGCCCGAACATTTGACGGAAATTTCGGAAATCACCCGTACAAAAGGCGCTGACGCGGGCTTTGTGGTTGACCCCGACGTGGATCGTCTGGCGATTATCAACGAAGACGGAAGTATGTTCGGCGAAGAATATACTCTTGTGGCGGTGGCGGATTATGTGCTGAGCCGTCAACGCGGCAATACCGCATCGAACCTGTCGTCGTCGCGTGCCTTGCGGGATGTGACTAAGGAAAAAGGCGGACAGTATTTTGCCGCCGCTGTGGGCGAAGTAAATGTGGTGGCAGCAATGAAAGCAAATCAGGCGGTCATTGGCGGCGAAGGCAACGGCGGCGTCATCTTTCCCGAACTTCATTACGGACGCGATGCGCTTGTGGGGATAGCCCTTTTCCTTTCCCATCTGGCAAAATCCGGCGAAAAATGTTCGCAGTTACGGGCAAAATATCCGGTGTATTTCATGTCGAAAAATAAAATAGAACTGAGCGCCGATGTGGATGTGGACAACATTTTAGAGAAAATAAAAAAGCAATATGCCAACGAGCAAATTAACGATGTGGACGGGGTGAAAATAGATTTTGCCGAGGAATGGGTTCATTTGCGCAAATCGAACACCGAGCCGATTATCCGCATTTATGCCGAGAGCAAAAGCAAGGAACGGGCAGATGAATTGTCACAAAAAATCATTAAAAATATAAAGGAAACGTGTTAAATGCGATATAAAAGCAGACGCAACATATATGTATTGTACCTGACGTCAATATTCTGGCTTGGGTTGACAATGACGTCTTACGCGGGTAACCCCGGTAGGGACAGTCTGCAAATATTGATTAATAACGCAAAAAACGATTCCTTACGGGTAAGGTTATACAATCAAATCATCAGACAGATTGTGAAACCTATTGAAGGTCATCAGTATGTTGACAATGACCAGTTTATTCAGGCGCACCTCTATGCCGACACCGGATTGAATTTAGCCCGCAGCATTGTTTATAATGAAGGTGAGATAGAGATTTTGCGCTCTATCGGCGCACTGCATTATTACAGTCAACAATATGAAGAAGCGATACGTTATGGTAAACTGTCATACGACCTTGCTGCTCAATATGGCGACGAGTTGCAAAAAGCCAATGCAATGTACAATATTGGTGAGGCGTATAAAAAATTAGAACAATATACGCAGGCTTTGGAATGTCTGAATTTTGCATCATCCATCATGCAAGGCATAGAAGATGATGAGTGGATTTGCGATTTTAATTATTCATTATCAGTGCTTTACTTTAAAATGAACGATTATCATCATTCCATTGCTTCCGCAAAGATAGCGTTTGAATTGGCACAAAAACAACAGGATACGGTAAGAATGGCAGATATATACTCTGTGATGGCTAACGAGTATATGGGACTTGGCAATGCCGACAGTTGCAATGTTCTGTATGAAACAGCCATCAAATGGTTACTTCATGCAGAATACACGTCACTATTAGCCCAACTTTATGTTGAATACGCTACGGTTCTCTCATCCACAAGTATGGAAAAACGCCTTGCCTTGCTGAGAAAATCAAGCCATATCTGGGAATTTGTTTCGCCTAACGAGATAGACCTGTCAAAAACTTGCAGAGCCATCAGCGATATTTACAAGGAAACCGGACAAACAGACAGCGCGATTTTTTATCAGCAAAAAGCGCTGAGAACCATTTTATAGACACAATCCCACGCAGACCTTGTTGATATGTATATGTGGTTGGGAAAGAGAGCCATGAATGATGGACAAATCAACGAAGCGGAACGGTATTTTTTAGATGCACAGGAATACAACCAACACGCCGGCAGTTTCACCACGCGGGTGAGTCTTTTGAATCTGTTAAGCAACGTTTACGGGCAAAAAGGCGATAAACGCAAGAGGGTTCAGTTATCCCTGGCTGCCACCGAATTAACGGATTCGTTGAATAATGTGGATGACCAGCGGCGTTTGAGTATTCTTCAAATGCACTATGAAATCAGAGAGAAAAGGGAAGTAAAGGAATTGGAATTGCGCACTCAGGCAGAGCAACAACGGCAAGACATACGCAACAGTTGGAAAGTGATAGGGGTTGCCTTCCTTGTCCTTATCCTGTTGGCGATGTTGCTGATGAAACTGGCGCGAAACTTCATTACGGTGCGCAGAACCAATAGATTATTGAAAGAAAGCCACGAAGAAATGTTACTTGTACAGGAACGGTTGAGTGCATCCAACAGAGAACTGAACATGTACAAACGCTATTTGGAAGATATGGTTGAAGAAAAGGCTGCCGAA
>JAISKR010000159.1 GCA_031260845.1 Bacteroidales bacterium | reverse complement strand
CGATGGCAGTGATTTTGGCTTATGGAAAATACCGGCTTCGGCGCTCATGATTCCGCTCGACGTTCACACCGGCAATGTAAGCCGCCGGTTGGGACTGCTCAGCCGCAAAGCCAACGATTGGAAAGCAGTGGAAGAACTCACTGCCAACCTGCGCCGCTTCGATCCCGCCGACCCCGTTAAATACGATTTCGCCCTTTTCGGTATGGGAGTGTTTGAGAAATAGGGCTATCCTTCTGCTTTCAGCGGCTCGGCAACCGGATAAATCACCATTCCTGTGGGCGTTTCCATGAACATCATAGACCTCTACAACGAGCAAAAAAAACCGAAGAAACAAGGCATAAAAAAAAATTAAAAAAACCCGATTACCGTTTGTGCTAAATTTTCGACCGTTTAAACTATAACGAATTTGCCCTTTTTTGACCCAAATTACCGTTCATGCTAAATTTTCGACAGTTGGATCTATAAAGTGAACTTTTTTGCACTATTATGTAATATTTTTGTTGCCGTAAAATATTAATATTATTGAAATAATCGTATGGAAAATATTGATTCGACCATTTCGGCAAATTCAATGACCGGCGTACCAACGAAACAATTGCGGACGCCAACAAAACATTTCATACCATGAACAGCGCCCTTTGGACTGAAATATGGAAAACCATTGAAGGGAATAAAACCCGTTCCATCCTTACCGGATTGGGTATTGCATGGGGCATATTTATTCTGATTCTGCTGGTAGGCATGGGCAAGGGCTTTGAGGCCGGTGTTTTCAAAATATTCAAGGGCTTTTCCCAATCCACCATTTATGTTTATGCTGCTGCCACAACGATGGATTACCGGGGCGTTGCAGCGGGACAGCCTTTGTTCTTCACGGAGCCGGATTTGGATTATCTGAAAACCAATGTTCCCGAAATAGATTTGCTGTCCCCCGAAGTGTCCAAAGGCTGCAATGTGCGACACGACGGGCAAACGGTATGGTATGAGATAAAGGGCGTGAACGCGGATTATTTCCGCCTTCGGCTAATCAATGTCAGCGAAGGGCGGTTGCTGCACCCTTCGGATGCCATCGACCGGCGCAAAGTGGCGCTGATAGGGAACAATGTGGCGGAAGTGCTGTTTGACAGGCAGTCGCCGATTGGAAAACCGGTTTATATTCAGGACGAAATGTTTACTGTGGTGGGCATTATTGCCAACAACCTGCAAAATCAATATGAAGCGAGGCAAATTTACCTGCCTTATCAGGCGTTCAAAAACTACATTGACCCCGAGCCGCGCTTCAACACCATCGTCATGTCCCTGTCGCCTTCATCGACGGCGCAAAAGATGCAACCGAAAATACGCAGTTTCCTTGCCCGACGGTTTCAGATACATCAGAATGACGACAAGGCGTTTTATATCAACAGCATGGAAGAACAGGTGAAAGCCTTTAACTCGCTGTTTGGCGCTATCCGCAAATTCCTCTGGTTTATGGGCGTCAGCACTTTGCTGAGCGGAATCATTGGCGTGGCAAACATCATGTATGTATCAGCCAAAGAACGCACGCACGAAATCGGCATCCGCAAGGCGGTAGGCGCCAAAAGGCGAACGATCAAAGCCATGTTCATTTACGAGTCCGTACTCATCACGTCTGTGGCGGGATACGTGGGGATGTTGCTTGGGATTGGCGCTCTCCGGCTGATAGGGCTGTTTATCGAGCCTGACAACCTGTTGCTCGAGAAACCCTCTATCGACATGGGCACAGCCGTTGCCGCCACTTTGGTATTGATTATCGCCGGTACGTTTGCCGGACTTAAACCTGCTGCCTATGCAGCCAATCTTAACCCTATTGATTCATTAAGAGCAGAATGAAAACAGCAAAACAGATTATCTTCGTGTTGATGCTTGCCTTTGCAGGCTACATCGTGTATCGGGCAGTCAAAAGTTCGGACAGGGCGCCGGAAGAAACGGTAAAACCTGTGTTTCGGGAAATATCCCGCAAAATTACAGTGCCGGGCATCATCATGCCGTCCAAGGAGATTGACATCAAATCCAATATTTCCGGCGTGTTGGACGAATTGTTTGTCAAAGTGGGGCAACCCATCGGAAAAGGACAGGCGATAGCCCGTATCCTCATGGAAACCAATCCCACCGAATACAGGCAATTGCAGAAAAGGGTGGAAGTGTCGGGCGCACAGTTTCGCAACAGCGAAGCGAATTATGAGCGCAATCTCACGCTTTTCAAAAAGAATGTCATAGCGCAGGCTGACATCGAAAACGAGGAAATGGCTTATCAACTGGCTAAATCCGAATACGAAGCGGCGTTAGCCGAACTGCGATTGGCAGACAACCGTCCGGCAGACAGTTTGCAAAACACGCAACAAAACATTGTTATCGCGACCGATAACGGCACTTTGCTTGAATTGCCCGTTCGCGCAGGCGGTCCGGTAATGGCACGCGGCACATTCAGCGAAGGCACTACCATTGCGCGGATAGCGCGGTTGGACGCCTTGATATTCAGAGGTTATGTTGCCGAAACCGACATAAAAGGGCTGCGGGAAGGTATGCCGCTTCGATTAATCATCGGCGCATTGGATTCAAGCAAAATAACAGGAACTTTGAGCCTGATAGCGCCCCAGGGAGTGCAACGCGACGGCATTACCAAATTTGAAATAGAAGCCGAAGTAAACATTCCCCGCGATATGACGGAGATAATACGCGCCGGATACAGCGCCAACGCCGAAATCGTTGTAAAACGGAAAGAAAATGCGCTGGCGGTGGAAGAAAAACACCTGCATTTTTCAGGCGACTCCATTTATGTGGAAACGCCCGCCGAAAAAGGAAAATGGAGAAAAACCGTTATTACTGTCGGTATTTCCGACGGCATTTATACGGAAATACTGACCGGCGTCGATACCGCAACCGTGATTAAAACTTATAAAAATCCATAATACACACCTTAAAAACGACAAACATGGCATACGAAGATTATTGTTTAAGAATGGAAAGCCTGCAACATTACATCAGGCAAGAAAATACAGGCTGTGCGAAAGAATTGGCTGAACAGCTTGGCATCTCGCAACGCACTTTGTTTCATGACTTGGAAGTGTTGCGAGCCAAAGGTATTGAGATTCAATACGACAAACACAAGAGAACGTATCATTTTGTAAAGAAAAATCGGTAAAATCATGACTAAACGACAGTTAGCATTAGGTTTGGCGGCTATATGCCTCATGATATGGGGCTTGTTGGCGGCTTCTTCGTTATGGTGGGGCTTGTGTCCCTTCTGCATTTTGATATTCATGTGGAAACGCTCTTCACATCCGCCTTTTCGCATGGATATAATAGATATGGCAGTCTGCCTGATAGCCTTTGCAGAAGTGATATTGTTTTTTTGTTCGCCATATCAGGCTAACAGCCTTGCATTTCCTCTCATTTTCCTCAGTTTCGCCTTGTTTTGGCTGTTTCTGCGCAACCGGATATACAGTCCTGCCGTGCAAGACCTGCTTTTGTTTGTATTGACGGCAATCGGCGGGATGTTGGCAATACTCACCCTTTTCTTTTTCCTGTTTTATTGGGTAAAAGTGACCGATATGGGTTTCGGGGATATTACCCGGTTCCGGTTTTTATACCGACCATTTGGTATGTTGTCCAACGACTGGACAGGCGTCATGCTGGCATTGCTGCCTTTCTCTGCTGCGGCGTGGCACAAGGCAATCAAACCGTATTCGTGGTTGTGTGGGGCTGCTTGCCTGTTGATGGCGCTTTCCGTTATTGTCGCCCTGTCGCGCGGCGCCGTGCTTGCGCTGCTTTTCATGGGCGTCATGGCATTTACCGTATTGCTGTATTACAGGGTTTATCCGAAAAAGCGTTTATTCTCAGGCGCTGCCGGTTTCATTGCCTTGATAGCGTTGGCGTGTATTCCTGTCCGCGCTCCGCTGCAAACCACCTTTGCCATGACAGAAAACCTGTCGCAGGTGCGCAGCATCGAAGGACGGATAAACAGATGGAACGATTCCCGGAGCCTGTTTCGGCAACACCCTTTGACAGGCGCAGGTGCGGGAAACTACGCCCTTGCCTCCGAATCGCTGAGTAACCGGCGCGAAAGCATTTACACAAGCCGGAGTACTAACTCGTGGCTGCAATTAGCCGCCGAAAAAGGCATTTGCGGGGTAGTATGTTACGGACTGTTTTTTGCTGTATGGCTGTTGCGAATCCTGCAAACGCTCGGAAAACGCAATGCGACCGACGCCGGAGCCATGCTGTGCGCGGCAGGCGTACTGA
>JAISKR010000110.1 GCA_031260845.1 Bacteroidales bacterium | reverse complement strand
GTCCCATGTATTGCTCCAATAGCCTTGCGGATCAATCGCAACTGTCCAATCATCGTAATAGATTTGACAACCCAAGGCGTCGGTTATTGTAATGTGCCAATTTTCATTCTCCTGCTTTTGCGAAATACGGTAAGTCCATTCCCAGTCGCGCTTGTTGTATGTTTGGTTGGCAATGGTAGTCCCTTTAGTGATGTTATCTACTTTTACGGTCACCGGCAAGGTGTAATTTTTTCCCTTGTCCGCAGAGAGAAACAAAAATGTATCTTTAGCACATCCGGTGGTTGCATCGAATGTCAAATACTGATACCGTTTGATGGTTGGTTTGGGTAACGTTTGCGAGGGAGAAGTACAGGAAATACCTGTTGTACCCTTCAATCGTACTCTGAAAACATAACCATTCGTCCACAGGTCGCAGTGTTTGACAATACTTGATTCATCTATCAGCAATCCGGTTTTGGGAATATCTTTCCATGCCGAAAAAGCCCCACCGTTAAATGACATCTGGTATTCCCAATAAACGGCAGTACCTGCGATATGATCCTGCGTGTATTCATTGTTTGTTCCGCCAAATAAATTGATATACGTTTTGGCGTTGCCGCTTCCGGTGGCTGCTACAAGACTGTCGATAGCGATACCATTGCAATTGAAATGATTGTTCAGCGTACCGACGTGTATGTTGGGAAGCGTAAATAGAGAGCAAGCGTTGGAAACAATTACATAATAATCGCCCGCATCCAATCCGTCAACCGAATATTGGTTGTTGGCGCTTTGCGGCAGTGTTACGGTTTTTACCAGAGCGTTGTTGGCTGACCGATATACCTCTATTGTGTATGGCGCATTGCCGCCGGTAATTTCAACCGTAATTTTACCGGTTGATAATGAGGGAAGTGTAGGACGGGTGCCGATTATATGAGATTCAATGGCAGATGTGCCCGATGAGCCGGTGATGGTTGCATTGGCGGTACGTTCCACAGCATCGCTGCCTATAAAGCCCGACACTGTGACGGTGTAACTGCCGGGTGGCAGATTGTAGTATGTGAGCGATGAAATAGGGCTGTGATCGGGAATGGAAAAAAGGATGCCTGTCAGTTTGCTCGCATCCGCGCCACTCAAAGTAACGGTGATGGAGCCGTCAGTACCGCAGTTGGCAGGCGCAGTGGTAACGCTCATTTGAATGTCATAACTGTCGGCAGCAACAACATCCAAACCGGCACAACACAAAAGGCACAACACTATCCATCGATAAAGACAGATATGTGGAATTAATATCCTTCTAAACAGGTTAAAAACATTCATACTGCTAATATACAATTATTTAATCACACAGACTCCAAGTACAAACATATTGAATTTTTTAGATAAAATCAAAAAAAATGTCAACAAATTTGCAAAATATTAAATTCAATTAAAAATTACGGGCTGACGCACAATTCGTAATTCGTAATTTTTAATTCGTAATTTTTACCCCCCCTACACTTTCCAGTCAATCGCTTCCAGTCCGTTTTGTTGCAGATAGGCGTTGGCTTGCGAAAAGTGTTTGCATCCGAAAAAGCCGTTGTATGCCGAAAAGGGCGAAGGATGCGCAGATTCGAGGATGAGGTGTTTTTGTCCGTCAATCAGTTTTTTCTTTGCCCGCGCATAGTTGCCCCACAGCAGAAACACCAAATGCTCGCGCTGTTCGGACAATGCCTGAATAACGGCGTCGGTAAACGGTTCCCAGCCTCTGTTTTGATGCGAGCCTGCCGTAGCAGCCCGCACGGTCAGCGTGGCATTGAGAAGGAACACGCCCCTGTCCGCCCATTGTTCTAAGTTTCCCGACCGCGACGGCGGAATACCCAAATCCTGCTCTATTTCCTTAAAAATATTGACCAACGAAGGCGGCGGCGCTACGCCGGTGGGCACGGAAAAACTCAATCCGTGCGCCTGCCCTGCGCCATGATAGGGGTCTTGTCCTAATATCACCACCTTCACCTTGTGAAAAGGCGTGTGGGCAAAGGCGTTGAATATAAGCCTGCCCGAGGGATACACCGTATATTGGCGCTTTTCCTCTACTAAAAATGCTTTGAGCGACGCAAAATAAGGTTTCTCAAACTCTTCTGCCAGCACAGCCAGCCAACTTTCTTCAATTTGTGGATTCATATAAGTTCAATTTTTTTCTTTCGTTTAATAAAATACTGCCATACAACGCTCTTATGATACACTTGCGACGGGTATTTGTCCGGTCGCCAAAAGTTTCCGTATTGGGATTTTAGTTGCCGGTAACTGCCATGCGCTTTCCAAATGGGTGACAACAACTTTTTGCCCGTCAGCAAGCCGTAACAGGCAGATACCGCATCAAGCAACATACGAAAAAAGATAATCTTGCGGAAATCCTTCTGCGGAAGGTTTTTGTACATCATCAGCAGGTTGTTACGATAGTTCAGAAAAGTTTTGAACGATGAACTTTGCGGTAACATTCCGCCGCCAACGTGGTAAACAGTCGATTTGGGGGTGAACCAGACCGCATAACCGGCATTTCGCCATCGCCAACAGAGGTCTATTTCTTCCATGTGGGCGAAGAAATTCTCATCAAATCCGCCTGCTTCGTGAAACAGCGAGGCGTTCACGATACAGCAGGCGCCGGTTGCCCAGAAAACTTCTTTTTCCGAATCATATTGCCCGTTATCCGCCTCAACCGTGTCGAACAGCCGCCCTCTACAAAAAGTGTAGCCCAAATAGTCCATGAAACCGCCTGCTGCGCCTGCATATTCAAAAAAATCGCGCTTCGTTTCCGCCTTTATCTTGGGCATACAAGCGGCAATACCTTGTTTTTCCTGCATCATGGCAAGCAACGGCGGCAACCAGCCTGCTGTCACTTCCACGTCTGAGTTAAGCAACACATAATACTGCGCATCCACCTGTTTCAACGCACGGTTGTACCCGCCGGCAAAACCGTAGTTCTTGTCAAGCGCTATCGTCTGTACATGAGGATGATACTGACGAAGGTAGGACAAAGAATCGTCGGTAGAACCATTATCCGCCACCACAATGGATACGTCGGGCAAAGTCGAAAATTTTTCCACACTCGGAAGAAATTTTTCCAACAGGTGACGCCCGTTCCAATTGAGGATAACAACGGCTGTTCGCAATTTTAACTTGGATTCTATCGACATTTTTCATCAAAATCAGACAGCAAAATTAATAATAAATACTTTTATTTCTCAATAAAGTATTACCTTTGTTCCGTTATTTACTCATTCAATGGAATATAATACCTCACAAAAAAAACTCGTTTTACCGGAATACGGTCGGCACGTGCACATGATGGTGCAATATGCTGTTCAGTTGAAAGACCGCGAGGAACGCAATGCCGCGGCGCGTACTATCATCGTAGTAATGGGCAATTTGCAGCCCCATCTGCGTGACATACCTGATTTCAAGCACAAACTTTGGGATCATCTTTTTGTCATGTCCGATTTCAAGTTGGATATTGATTCCCCCTACCCTGTCCCGTTGGCGGAAGAGTTGGTGGAAAAGCCCAATATCGTACCCTATCCGCAGGTGCCTATCCGTCAGAAACATTACGGAAAATTATTGGTTGAAATCATCCGCGAAGCAACAAAAACAGAGGACCAAGATGCTCAACAGGCATTGGTTCAACTGATTGCCAACCAGATGAAGAAAACCTACTTGGCATGGAACCGCAGCGAAGTGACCAACGAGCAAATTATGCAGGATATTTGGGACATTTCCAACGGTAAAATTAAGATGAGAGCGGACCAAATCCGGTTTTTCGAGACCGTAGAGAATCCGCCGATTCCTCGAAACAACAACAATGCTCAGAAATCCAGAAAGAAAAGGATGATTCCTCGAAAATAATAAAGGGATGGCAACTTTTAAAATCGAAGGCGGACACAAACTGTGCGGTGAATTACACCCGCAGGGCGCTAAAAACGAAGCGCTGCAAGTCATTTGCGCCTGTCTGCTTACTGAGGAAAAGGTTGTCATACGCCATATTCCCGACATCAGAGACGTGAACATTCTGATAGACTTACTGCGCGATTTGGGCGTGGCAGTCAACAAATCGGGCGCCAACGATTACGAATTTTGTGCCAAAGACGTATCCATAGAGCGTTTGGAAGAGCCTGCCACACAGAAGAAAGCGGCTTCCCTGCGGGGTTCCATCCTCATCATCGGACCTTTGTTGGCGCGTTTCGGCAAAGGCGTTATTGCCCGTCCGGGTGGCGACAAAATCGGGCGGCGGCGGTTGGATACGCATTTTGAAGGTTTTGAGAAATTAGGCGCCGAATTTACTTACGACGACAAAAAAGGCTGCTTTTATGTGTCGGGCAAGCCCTTGAAAGGCAACTATATGCTGTTAGACGAGGCTTCCGTAACGGGAACCGCCAATATTTTGATGGCTGCCGTGATGGCTACGGGCGTCACCACCATTTATAATGCAGCCTGCGAGCCTTACATTCAGCAACTTTGCCGTATGCTGACGGCGATGGGCGCAAAAATCAACGGCACAGGTTCCAATTTGCTGACCGTCGAAGGGGTGGAACGCTTAGGCGGCTGCGACCACACGCTGCTGCCGGATATGATTGAAGTGGGCAGTTTCATCGGACTGGCTGCCATGACCGGCTCAGCCATCACCATCAAAAACGTTGCCTACGACCAGTTGGGCGTCATTCCGCGAGCCTTTGAGAAAATAGGCGTTCATATTGAACGACAGGGCGATGACATTTTCATTCCCGCGCACAGCGAATACCGCATCGAAACCTTTATCGACGGCTCTATCATGACGATTGCCGACGCGATATGGCCCGGACTGACGCCCGACTTGCTGAGCGTTTTCCTCGTTGTGGCGGTGCAGGCGTCGGGAAGCGTACTGATTCACCAAAAAATGTTTGAGAGCCGTTTGTTTTTCGTGGATAAACTGATTGACATGGGCGCACGGATTATCCTTTGCGACCCGCACCGCGCTACGGTCATCGGGTTGGGCAACAAGCAACGGCTGAAAGGCACCGTGATGACCTCGCCCGACATTCGCGCAGGTGTGGCTCTGCTGATAGCCGCCCTCAGCGCCGATGGAACAAGCACCATCCACAACGTAGAGCAGATTGACCGCGGATACGAGCGCATTGATGAAAGATTGAACCGTATCGGCGCCAAAATAAAGAGAATTGAAGATTAATAGACAAATTAATTATGTTAGGCTTCGAAGTTCATGTTAAAGATAAGGTAATATATGCTTCGGTTGGTAATGATGATGTATTGTGCGTAATTGCAAGTTATTGCAACGATGCAGGAATAGTTCACAATAATTCCAAAGAACTTCATGTTAGTGGCATGGAAGCAGGCAAGCATCAGAGATGGTGGTATATGGATAACATTGATGATGTGGAACAAATGACGATTAAGGTAGTTGATGTGGAACAAAATTCAGAATTAATTTCTTCTTTTCATTTCAACAAAGAAAAAGAACTATTAAAGGACTATCACAGACTCAAAAAAGAATTAGAAGAGGAGGGCTTATTATGAAGAGAGGGGTTGAAGTGCGATTCAGGAACAAAATCATTCAAGTTGCCATTAACGAGCCTATGGTATTGAGTATTATGGTTGAGAAAATTCGTGGCGAGTTGTTTTTTCGTGTTACCGGATTCATGTCTGATACCGATATTCATCATGTCTGGTACTATGCAGAAGATTTAAAAATAGGCGATGAAGTGATGATTGAAAGGAAAGAAATTGAAATAAGTTCCGAACCTCTTGCAACATATCCGATAGATCCGCCCCTTGCTAAAACCAAAGAAGAATTGCTTCAAGAGAAGTTAAGAATTTTTCGTGCACTCGAAAAGCAATTAAAAGAGAAAGGATTAATATGACCGAAAAAAGTTTGTCGACATCCAAAATCAAAAATAGCATGAAAGCATTATTCAACAAATTATGGCTGATAGGCGTAGCGGGGTTTTTAGCGTCGTGCAGTTTGCAAAGTAACAACCTTCCCAATGCGACAGGCAGGCAGGGCGAAATCATTGTAGTGATTGACCGTGCATTGTGGACAGGCGCCTGCGGCGATTCCATCCGACAGTATCTCGCCTGTCCGGTTGATGGTTTGTCGGCATACGAACCGCTATTCACGCTGTTGCAGCAGCAGGAATTGCGAGGAACTACGCAAAATGCGCGTAACCTTCTTATTGTCAACATTGACCCTGCTTCCCAAAAATCATCCTTGGGGCATCAAAATGATGCGTATGCAAAAGGGCAGTTGGCTTTCAATATCACAGCGCCCAATGCCGATTCGGTGATTGCCTGCGTGAATCGCTGCAAAGACCTGCTGGCAGAGCGTTTTTTGACGAAAGACCGAAACGAGTATATTGATTATTACGAAAAGGTGGCAAATACTACATTTTCACAGAAAGCGCAAGAAAAGTTTCAAGTGAGTATCACTATACCGAGAGAATATTCATTAGCGGTTGAAAAGAATGATTTCCTGTGGTTTACACGCGAAGAAAAGGATATGATTATGGGCGTCTTGATATGGAAAGAGCCTTACACCTCTACGGAACAACTGACAGAAGGACAGTTATTAACCAAAATGGACGCCATGTGCAAGAAATATATCACCGGCAAAATGCCCAATTCCTATATGGCTACGGTGCGGAACATACCTGCATACGAAGATGCGCTCGAAATCGACCTGTCGCCCGCCGTCAAACGTTTTACGAACCATGAAGTTTATACGGTGCAACTGAACGGACTGTGGCAAATGGAAAATGAGCCAATGGGCGGACCGTATGTCAGCCTGAGCATTATAGACGCACAACGCAACCAAATTGTCACCGGTATGGGATTTGTTTTCTTTCCCCGCAAGGATAAACGCAACTATGTAAGAATGTTGGAAGCCATTCTTTACACAATGAAGCCGATATAGGAATTGACAATTGATAATTGATAATGACTTTGTTGCAACGGTAGTTCATCCGTTATTTATCTATTCGACCGATGCGTTAAAAAATCAACTTATTTTGTAGGCATCGGGCATACCTATCCCAAGGAATTTATTTAATGTCC